>CAMNHT010000001.1 GCA_946539625.1 uncultured Clostridia bacterium
GCCGAATCCCCGTCCCGAGGCCAATTGTTGTGAGGTCGGTCTCAATACGGAACGTAGATGCGCGGGTCCCGTGCAATCGCACGCCGTGAACCGTGTCAGGTCCTGACGGAAGCAGCACTAAGCGGAAAGTACGATGTGCCGCGGGGATACCTGCGCGGAGTCACCGGTTGAGGGTCCACTCGGAGCAAGCGGTCGAAGGACGGGTGTGCAAGTTCTATAGAGTAAAACCGGGCACATCGCTCGGTTTTTTGTGTATCAAAGGAGAGGGGCAGTATGGAAGATCTTTCGGTATTTGATATCATCGGTCCGCGCATGACGGGACCGTCGTCCAGCCACACGGCAGGAGCGGTCCGCATTGCGTATATCGCAAGGAAACTGATCGGCACGGAGATCAGCCGCGTACATTTCACGCTCTACGGCTCATTTGCCGAGACCGGACGCGGTCATGGAACGGACAAAGCGCTGATCGGCGGCATTTTGGGGTTTACGCCGGACGATGACCGCATTCCTCACGCATACGAGCTTGCCTTGGATCAGGGCATACAAGTGAATTTTACGTATTCCGACGAGCCTGTCGATCATCCGAATACGGTCAGGATCGAGCTGATGGATGTCAATGACCGAAAGATGGAGGTCGTGGGACGTTCGGTCGGCGGTGGGAACATTCTCATCACCGAGATCAATGAACAGGCGGTGGAGCTTTCCGGCGATTATCCGACGCTGATCGTCAGCCACAGAGACGAACCGGGCGTCATCGCCGTGGTTTCGCAGGTGCTTGCGCAGATGAAGGTCAATATCGCGTTCATGCGTGTGTTTCGTCACGGACGCGGACGGGACGCCTATATGTGTATCGAGACCGATACGCCCGTCACAAAGGAGATGCAGGCGATCATCCGACAGCTCTGCAATGAGATTACCGAACTGTTTGCGGTATAAGGAGGAATGAGTATGCAGTTGATTGATGCATTTGAAAACGGCACGTCTCTTTGCCAATATTGCATGGCGGAAAACTGCACAATTGCAGAGGCAATGATCCGGCGCGAGGTCTCGCGCGGTGATATGATGCGTGATACAATCATAGCTGAAATGCGGAAAAACCTCGAGGTTATGCGGGAAGCTGTCCGGACCGGACTTGAAGAACATGTAGAAACGGTTTCCCATTTGTCCGGCGGAGAAGCAAGGCGGTTGTTCCTATATGCAAAATACGATCCGTTCTCCGGCGGAAATACCTGCCGCGCAGCAGCAAGCGCGATGGCGGTCTGCGAGGTGAATTCCTCCATGGGGCGCATCGTGGCGGCGCCGACAGCCGGCGCAAGCGGCATTCTGCCCGGCGTTCTGATCGAGTGCGGCATAGAGCGCAGCTGGACCGACGATCAGCTCATACAGGGGCTGTTTACCGCCGGCGCGGTCGGACTGCTGTTTGCACAGAATGCGACGATCTCCGGCGCAGACGGCGGCTGTCAGGCGGAAACCGGCGTGGCAAGCGCCATGGCGGCGGCAGCGATCGTGGAGCTGTCCGGCGGTACACCCGAACAGGCGTTGGATGCTGCAGCGATCACGATCAAGAACATCATGGGGCTGGTCTGCGATCCGGTTGCGGGTCTTGTGGAATGTCCCTGCATCAAGCGGAACGCTTTAGGCGCGGCAAACGCACTTTTGTGCGCGGACATGGTGCTGTGCGGCATCACGAGCCTGATCCCGTTTGACGAAGTCGTTTCCGCCATGCTGCAGGTCGGACGCGATATCCGCAAGGAGTATCGCGAAACGGCGAAGGGCGGTCTTGCGACGACGCCGACCGGCAAAGCCGTCGCCGAAAAGGTCAGGCGTTTCCAGACCTATTCCGGCGAGTATTGAGCGCAGAAAAGAACAAAGCACACGGAGCGATCCGTGTGCTTTTACGTTATAGAAGGGTCAAAGACCGAGCATCGGCAGAACGACCGCCTCGATGCGCTTCGCGATCTCGTCGATGGGAAGTAATACGCCGCTTTCTGTGCAGAGGATCAGCTTTACATTCGGAATGCGCTGTGCGTACTCGGCGTACTTCTTGCGCGCGCGGGTCTGGATCGAGTCGATGCTTTCGTAGACGTCGCGCGCATTGCCGATGTATTCGCGAAAGCCTTTTTTGTCCACATTTTCGGCTGCGCTTTCGGTGTCCATATCCAGAACGAGATGCAGATCCGGCACGGGGATTCCGAAGTGCTCGTGCTCAAGTACGAGGCAGAAATCAAGGATGTCCGGTTTGTCGAGGTCGATGTCCCGGATGCTCTGATAGACCGCGTTGCTGAGCACGTAGCGGTTGATCAGCAGAACGTCCGCGTCTGAATAATCAAAGTGCTTGAACGCTTCAAACCGGTCGAGCGCAAACCACAGCGCCATACTTTTGCCGTCGACTGTGTTTGCGGCGATCCCATCCTTTGCGGACAGGTAGTGTCCCACCATTTCCCCGAAAAACGTATCGTACATGGGGAAGGAGATTTCCTTCACCTTCAGTCCGCGGTTTTTCAAAGCTTCGGATAAATGTGCCATCTGTACGCTTTTGCCGGTGCCGTCGATACCCTCGAATGCGATGATCTTTGTCATGATTTTCCTCCCGGATGCACGATCGGTGCAGGTCACAGCTTTCGATTTCGCGCAGGCGTGCAAATAATCCATGCGAAATCCTCTGAAGTATTATAGCATATCCGACAGTATCGGGCAAGATGATTCTGAAAGATCGAAACGAAACGAATGGAACGGATTCGGATGATGCGGAAACAGATCGGATCGAAGCGACGGAAAGGGACCGGATAAGGACAGCGATCGCCGCACAAACACGGGTATCATTCCGTATGATGCGGGTATGCGGAAAAAGAACGATACTTTAGAAAACCGAACGGAATCTTTGATCGGAACGGCCGTGGTGGTGGGCGGATTTCTGCTTGCGCTCCTGCTTTCACGCGTCCGTATCCACGGACTGCACGCACCGCTGTCGCTCGGACTGCTGCTCGGCAGTCAGCTTGCCGGTTTTGAACCGGCTGCGATCGTTGGAGGGATCATTCTCGGTGCGTTTGCGGAGCCAAAGCCATATTGGCAGGGCGTTTCCGCCGCGCTGCTGTATTGGGGGATCACGCGGATCATACTGCTGACCCAAAAAAGATGCCGCCCGACGGCCCGTTTTCTGATCTTCGTGTCGTGCATGATAGTGACACTTCCGATATCGGCGATCTACGGCATGGAAGAGCTGTTGTACGGTTTGGTTTCCCTGTCTGTTTCCATGGTGTCGTCGATGTGTTTTCGGCGCATCGCTCTGACGGTCAAGACGGTTAATCGTGTTCGTCTGATCACGGACGTCGAACAGATTGCGATTGCGCTTGGCGTCGGTGCGCTGTTGCTTTCCGTAGCGGACGCGGCGTTCTTTGGCTGGTCGCTTCCGGTGACGCTGATCCTGCTGCTGACCATGATCGCCGCTAACGTACGCAGCATTGCCGGAGCGGCTGCGGGGATCCTTTGGTCGGTCATGCTGACACTGTATACCGGGTGTGACCCTATGCTGATCGGGAGCGTCGCGCTCGGCGCGCTTGCGGCATCGGTACTGCAGGAAAAGGGAAAACTGTTCATCATCGGCGCGTTTGCGTTGTCCGGTCTGCTGTTTCGCTCCTTTGCCGCGGGGGAACCGTATGCGATGAGTATTCCGAATCTTTTGTGCAGTGCGTTGTTCTTTTTCCTGATCCCAAGAAGCTGGCTCGCATCCGTCAGAAACCGTGTGGATCTGCGCCTCTTTACGGAGCAGACGGCTGCCGGTAACGTGAAGCGAACGGAACACCGTGTATCGCGGGAGCTGGAGCGGATGGGAAAGCTGCTCGGCGGCTTCTCGGGCATGTTTCATACGGAGCAACAAGAGGACGACGTGATTGACCGCTGGACTGTGCAGGGCGCGCTGACGGTCTGCCGCGGCTGCGAGGTCCGGCGCCTTTGCTGGAAGGATCCGGAACTGATGCGCGAAGCGATCGTCGAACTTGCCGAAGAAGCGGCGAAGGGGCATCGCGTGGAGCCGATCGGACCGATCGACGAAAACTGCAGACACTTTTCGGATTTGTGTGCTTCTGTGCTGCTGTCCTATCAGCAAGCCGTAAACCGGAATGCGCTGGATCAAAAAGCGTGCATGCAGACCAGCATTGCAGAACGGCAGCTTTCAGGTGCAGGCGCGGCTCTTTGCACATACGCACGGCAAATGCGAAGCCGATCCCGCAGTGCATCGTTTGCCGATTGCAGAATCCGCGATCGCCTTACACAAGCGGGATATATCGTTGAAGCTCTGGACATTTACGAGGCAGACGGATCGGAAATGATCGCGGTCAGTATCCGCCGTCCGATCAGGACGCGGTATTCGGCGCTTCGGTGGGAAATCGAACAATCCTGCGGATATCGGCTTCGCTGCATTCGCGCTTCACAGAACGAAAGCCGTGCGTCATTCGTTTACGAACAGGACGCCGAACTGCATGCGAAGATGCGGGTATCCAGAACGAACGCCAAAGATACGGTCAGCGGAGATGCGACGGGAGAGTGCCGCATTCCGGGCGGATATGTCTGCTTTGCGCTGTCGGACGGAATGGGGAGGGGACGACAGGCACGAAAAGAAAGTGAGGCGGCGATCCGTTTGCTGTTTCGACTGTACAATGCCGGGGTACAAAAGGAACTTGTATATGAGAATGTGAATCGCATGCTGCTTGCGCAAAACGAATCGGAAATGTACGCGACGCTTGATGCGGTCTCGATCGACCTGAATACCGGAGAGGCTGAGCTTTTGAAATACGGCGCGCCGCCGAGCTTTCTTCTCAGGGACGGGCAGATCCGGGTCATCAACGGAGAAGCGCTGCCTTGCGGGATCCTTGCGGAAGCAAAACCGAGCGTCATACAAATGAAGCTTCGGCGTAACGATCGTATTGTTTTATGCTCCGACGGCGTACAAGACGTTCTGCCGGAGGGCGTGGAAGAGGCGATTCGCCTGATGGAGAATCAGGAACAGTCGACCGGAGAAGCGCTTTTAAGACTTGCCGAGGAACGCGGAGGATCGGACGATATGACCGTCATGGTGATCAGCGTTGCATGAAGATCACGATCGAACTGTTTCTGCTCGACAATACGCTGATGAATTGCTGCGTGTATCTGATTGCCGCGGCGTGGATGGGCGTCCGGATCCGTCTCCTTCCGACCGTTGCCGTTTCACTGTTCGGTGCGGTTTACGCGCTGATATCGCTGTTTTACTGGCCGATACTGAGAGAACCGCCGTTAAAAATCACATGCTTCCTTGCTGCGTCGTTACTTTTGTTCGGACACGCAGGCGGATGGAGATCGCTGCCGTTTCTGCTGCTGTCCGCGACGCTGACGGGAGGGACCGCGATGTTTCTGACACTGCTGTTCGGCGGCAGCGTTTATGCCGACGGAACAATTATCGGAACCGTTCCGATCCGTGCCGCGCTGTTTTCCGCTTTCGCCGCGCTGTGCCTGCCGAGAATCGTTCGGACGCTGCTGCTGACGCGTCGGGACCGTTCGCTGCACACGGAGGTCGTGATCCGTCTTGCGTCGCATACGTATCGGCTGGACGCATTGATCGACAGCGGCAATCTGCTGAAGGAACCGATCACCGGTCTCCCGGTGATCCTGATCGACCGGTCCGTTGACCGACCTCTTTTGCCTGTACCGTTTATGAAACTGTCCGGAAGCGGCGTTCTGTACGGGGAGCGGCCGCGATCGGTGACGCTCCGGTCGTTCGGAAACACATCGGTCGATTGTGTTTGCGTACAGTCGCCGGAACCGATCGGAACGGCGCAGGCAATCGTGCCGGAAAGTCTTTTACCATATGATTGGAGGACAAGAAATGATCGCATGGCTTTATCGTATCTGGGCTCGCCTGCTCGTGCGGCTGCGCGTTGGCAGACGCAATATCTTATGGTACATTCATGCAAACGAAGGACTGCCGCCGCCGCTCGATCCGGAGGAAGAAGCGCGGTGCATCGCGCTTGCCGGGACCGATAAGGAAGCGAAGGACAAGTTGATCGTCCACAATCTGCGTCTCGTTGTTTACCTCGCACGGAAGTTCGAGAACACAGGCGTGCAGACCGAGGACCTCATCAGCATCGGAACGATCGGATTGATCAAGGCGGTGGAGACGTTCAAACCGGAAAAGAAGATCAAGCTCGCAACGTATGCTTCTCGCTGTATAGAAAATGAGATTCTGATGCACCTGAGACGAACAACGAAGCTGAAGCTGGAGGTCAGCTTTGAAGAGCCGTTGAACGTGGACTGGGACGGAAACGAGCTTCTTCTTTCGGACGTCCTCGGAACCGATCCGGATGTGGTCAGCCGCGACATGGAGGACGAGGTCGAACACGAGCTTCTCCGAAAAGCGCTCGAGAAGCTGACGGATCGCGAGCGGGACATCATAGACATGCGATTCGGGCTCAAGACCGGGGAGCTGCTTACCCAAAAGCAGGTCGCGGACGCCATGGGAATCTCCCAAAGCTATATCAGTCGACTTGAAAAGCGCATCATGAAGCGGCTGAAGCGCGAGATGGTGCGGATGCAGTCATAGTCGAACGTACTTTTCAAGCTGACGGAGAGCGCTTTTTTCCAGACGTGAAACCTGCGCTTGGGAAATGCCGATCTCTTTTGAAACCTCGATCTGCGTTTTGCAAGCGAAATACCGGAGATTCAGGATCTTCCGGTCTCGTTCTCCGAGATGTGCAATACCTTCTTTGAGCGCGATCGCGTCAATCCGCTTTTCCTCACTGTCCTTCGGGTCACAGATCTGATCGAGCACGCAAAGCGTGTCGTCGTCTGCGTTGAAGACGGGGTCATAGAGGGAGACCGGATCGGAAATCGCGTCAAGCGCAAAAACAACTTCCGATTCTTTGACACCGAGGTCTTTTGCAATCTCACCGACCGTCGGCTCCCTTGACAGCGCTTCGGTCAGGCGAAGCTTTGCCTGCATGGCGCGATACGCCATATCGCGCATGGAGCGCGGCACGCGTACCGCGCTGTAATCACGCAGATGCCGACGAATCTCGCCGGCGATCATAGGGACGGCATAGGTAGAAAACCGCACGTTCTGTGAAAGATCAAAGCCGTCGACGGACTTGATCAAACCGATGCATCCGACCTGAAACAGATCGTCCGCCTGCTCGCTGCGACCGGCAAAACGCTGTACGACCGACAGGACAAGCCGAAGATTTGAATAGATAAAGCGTTCGCGCGCCTCAGCGTCGCCGGATTTGGCGCGCTCCAGAAGTGCACGCATTTCTTCCGGCCTGAGACGCGGCAGCCGCGATGTATCGAGATTCGTGATCTCCACTTTCTGCAAAGAGAACCACCTCCGAACCATAGTCTGTCCGTCGAGAAGCACATTCAAACAGCATGGATCGGATTTGACAGACTTTTCCAATCGTGGTACGATACAGAAAAGTTCGCTCGGAGGAAACACTGTGAGACAGTATCGGATGGTTTTTGCGTGGATGTTCATGCTCCTGCTTCTGATCGGATGCACCGGACAGAACGCGGCACGGCCGACGGACGGCGCCGCGTCAGAGGCCGCATCGGAAGATACCATCCTCGTTTCGTCGGTAGAACCTTCCGAGGCGCTCGCGATCGCAACCGTTCCGCCGACACCGCAGGCGACGCCGGAGCCGACAACGAAACCGACGGAACAGCCGACAGAGGAACCGACGCCAGGGTCACAGCGATATGCGGCGGCAGAAAACATTTATACGATCGCATGGATGAGTGATCCGCAGCACTATTCCAAGAAGTTTCCCGAAACGTACTATGCCATGACGTCATTTCTCCGCGATCATTGCGATGAAATGCGTCTGGCTTATATCATCAATACCGGCGATCTGGTGCATAACACCGATCTGGAATCCGAATGGGACGTTGCAGACAAAGCGCAGGCGATGATCGACGATATCCCGAACGGCGTGCTTGCGGGCAACCATGACATACTCGATCCCATCGGATATCAAACGTTCTGTACTCGGTTCGGTGAAAAACGGTATCGGGACAAACCGTGGTACGGCGGAAGCTTTGAAAACAACCGGGGCCACTATGATCTTCTCACAATCGGTGAAACGGAATATCTGTTTGTGTATATGGGCTTTAGCCCGACAAAAAAAGCGATCCAATGGGCTGCAGACGTGTTTAAACAGTTTCCGGAGCGCATCGGCGTTCTGTGCCTGCATGATTATTACACCAAGCAATTGACGCTGTCAGCGGACGGACAGAAATGGCACGACACGGTCGTTGCAAAGTCGCCGAATCTCTACATGGTCCTTTGCGGACATAAATACGGAGCTTACTGCTTCCCGGAATCGTTCGACGATGACAAGGACGGCAGGGAAGACCGCACCGTCTACCAGATGCTGTTCAATTATCAGGCGTCACTGCAGGACGGCGGGGGAGGGTATCTCCGACTGATGCAGATCAATGAATCGGCAGGGACGATACACAATCTGACATATTCGCCGCTGCTGGATGACTTTAACCGGTTTGACGATCCGGAAAACAGGGAGGAATACTATCCGTTCGACGAAAAGAATGAGGAGTTTACGCTTCCGCTGCCGTGGAAGATCGAACACTGAAAGATAAGAAAGAAGCGGAGCGATCCGCTTCTTTTTATTATATGCTTTGAAATATCAGCGCAAAACGCTATGTCGTAAAAACGACAAGGATATCGGCGTAAGCGGCGCCGATCAAAATAAGCTGCAGAGCAAAGCTGCCAGTTTCCGGTAAAAGATATGCGACCGAAGGTGCGAAGCACGCTCGATCCGGCGATACAATTTCTTCAATTCCAGGTTACTCATCACACAATCTCCTTTCTTGTATCTGATTAAGAGTATAAAGGAGAAATATGTCAGAATTGTCGATAGTTTATGAAGGAAACGCCAAAAAAGAGCGATAAAAGTATGAATAATACTTGAACAAAATATGAACAAGGTGTAAAGTATAATGGGATAATTTATGTATAAATGCATATACGTCGATAATATAATGAAATATAATCAATATACCGAATTTTTTCGGTACGACTCGAAATGACAGATAACAGTGGATTACAACAAAAAAGGAGGCGACTCGCCTCCCGGTTCAAATGTTGCAGATCTGATGAAATGCGGTTCTCAAACGACGCAGATCACTTCGTGCGTCAGTTTGCGTCGAGCAGCGCAAGGATCTCCTTACACTCCGATATGGTCAGATAATTCGGAGCGGACTGTCCCGCACGGTTTGCCTGACGGATCTGAACGGAGTGCCTGCCGTTCGAAAAAACAATATCGTCGCCGGAGGAAGAGGTATAGTAGGTTTCCCCGTTTTCTGCCTTTTCCCGATAGGTTGCTACGAGCGCTTTGACCAATGCGCCGTTATCATCCGGACGGATCAAGATCTCCAGATTGCAGGCGTCGGTGCGATACTGCGCGTTCCATTCGACGTCGCACAGCTTGATTCCGGACTTTGGTGAGGTCGGGTTTTCAATCAGGGCGATTGCGTTGTCAAGCGACAGGACGCTTTCAATGAAAAATCCGTCGGTTTCCCGCCCGATGTAGTAGCGAAAGGTTCCGGTATAGCACTCATAATAGGTACTGAGCGCATTGCCGTTTTCATCGACTTTATTGCTTTCACAAAGCGTATAGACGATTCCGTTTACCGTGCGCGATTCTTTTACTCGTCTGGACATGCCGGTTTCCTTCAGGTTTCGTGAGACCTTGAGACAGAACGGCTCGCCTTTTGCCTCGTACGTCACGAAATAGGTCAGGGAGCTGTAGTTGACAGGGTAGCGGCTGTTGAGTGACCAGACGTCGGAATGCTCAAGCACACGATCGCCGGTGCCGCTTTTCCCACAGGCAAACAGCAGAATGATTGACAGCAGCAGGACCGCTGCGCGAAGGATGTTGCGTGTCATGGAATGATTCTCCGGTCATATGATTTCATATGTTACCATAATCGTGCGGAATTGTCACGAAAAAAGTCACGATTTGGACCGATAAAAAAGATATATGGAAAAAGTTGAAAAAATATGCTTGACAGATTACCCTCCTTTGCCTATAATAGAAAAGGTCCGCCAAAGTAGCTCAGTCGGTAGAGCGACGCACTCGTAATGCGTAGGTCAGGGGTCCGAGTCCCCTCTTTGGCTCCAATGTCGAGGCGTAGCGCAGTTTGGTAGCGCGTTTGGTTCGGGACCAAAAGGCCGCTGGTTCAAATCCAGTCGCCTCGACCAGCAAAAACCCCGGAGATATCCGGGGTTTTTCATATTCGGAATTGATCGCAAAGCGAAGACAGAAGAAAGGGAGACGGTGAATTGTGACGGTTCGATTTGCAAAGGAGACGGAATTGGAGCGCGTGAACGAGCTGCGAAAACAGGTGAACGAACTGCATGCAGCCGGAAGACCGGACATCTTTAAGCCCGGATTTTCTAAAGAGCTTCAGGATCACGTTTTTGCCATATGGAACGATCCCGATCAAAAGATCGTCGTTGCCGAACGGGACGGCGTTCTTTGCGGGGTTGCGGTCCTGCATCATATCCGTAAGCCCGAAAATCCGTTTATGTATGAACGGGATTTTCTTGATATTGACGAGTTCTGTGTGGACGAAGCGTATCGCAGGACAGGCGTTGCGACGGAACTGATCGCGTTCATCCGGTTGTATGCGAAATCAGAGGGCTTTGACCGGATCGAACTCAATATGTGGGAGTTCAACGGCGACGCGCTTGCGTTTTACGAGGCGGTCGGCTTTACGACCTATCGAAGATATCTGGAGATGCAGATATAAAAACGGCGGCAGTTTGAAATGAAACTGCCGCCGCTGTATGTTACGGGGTGGCGCCATCCGCTTCGTAATCAATCAGATAGACAATGTCCGACATGTCGCGGTCGCCGTTACTTGGCTTGCTATAGATGCCGCCGTTCCAATAAAGGGAAGCGGATCCGCCGCCGTCAAGATTGAACGCTGCTCTGCAGCCGAGCATCTCCATCAGTTTTGAGAGCTCTTCAAGCGTCAACCCCTGAGAATGCTTCTGCCGTCCGTCGACCGTTACAAAACAGTAATGTCCCGGTTCATAATACCCGATTGCACAGCGCGGATTGAGCGGCTTGACCTTTGAGTTCGGAAACTTTTCAAGCGCGTGACCGTCTGCATCGAGGAGAGCGGGACCGAATTCCCATGCCTGCCATACCTCTTTGCTCGGCCCGTTTTTCTTATATGCGTCCACGGTCATCGGCTCCAGTGTGCCGTCCGTATACAGGAAGCAGACCTCCCAGTTATCATACGCGATCTCGTCATACGACACGCCGTTGCGGATCACAAGACGGTGCGTATGCGCGTTGAACATATCGCCGGAGATTGCCAGAAGCGCGTTCTCGCGCACGGCGATCCTGGCAACGGAGTCGCGGCTTGTGGATTTGAAATTCTTTGCCGCAGCCGTCCTGAGACAGCGTATATCGCGAAGATAAATATCGGTGACGTAGTAGGTCAGACGATGGTTGAAAAGCTCATTGTCGGTGATCGTGGAGACGGTAAAGTGCAGGTTTTCACCGGCGTATTCCGTTTCGGTCATAAACTTCTCTTCACTCGGGACAAACCCGCCCACAGCCCAGCCGATCAGACCTTCCGGTTCAGGCGTAGGAGACGGGGTAGGCGTGGGAGTCGGCTTCGGCGTCGGCGTCGGTTCCGGCGTGGGAGTCGGCGGTTCGGGCGTATCGGTCGGGACCGGAGTAATAAAGGTCAATTCGTCCTCAGCGATGATCTCCGACGATGCGGTCGGTACAGGCGTCGGCGTTACGGCTGCATTCTGTCCGCCGCAGGCGCACAGAAACAGCGCGGCAAGGAGAAACAGGATGGAAATAGACCGTTTCATTGCGAAAGGCCTGCCTTTCCGCAGTAGAATCGGCATTGATCATACGACTCGTTTGCAACGTATACAATATCCGCAATATCGCGTCCGCCGCCGCTCGGCTGGTTGAGGACATCATCGTTATAGTAAAAATGTGCCGACGCGCCGCCGTCAAGATTATATGCCTGTGTGCATCCCAATGACTGCATCAGAAGGGCAAGCTCCGTAAGCGTCAAGCCGCGCGATTGCCTTTGTCTTCCGTCAACCACGACAAAGCAATAGTGCCCCGGTTCATAATAACCGATGCAGCTCCGCGGGTTTTGGACCGAAATACTGATGCCGGGAAACACCGTGATGGGTTTTCCCTTGCTGTTGAACAGCGCGGGACCGAATTGCCATCCCTGCCATGGATCCTTCTCCATGACTTCTGCAACACTGCAGTTGCCTCTCATGATTTCCATTTCTCCGTTTTTCAGCAACAGGCAGATATCATGGTCGTTGATCTTTTTATGAAACAATTCTCCGTTGCGGATCACAAGTGCGGGAACAAAGTCTCCGGAGATCGCAACCAGAGCATCCTCACGTCTTGCGGTTGCTTCGATCGGCCCACGGCCCGGGCGGTCAAAGTTCCCGCTGGTGCAGCCGGTTCGGATCTGCGTGACGTCGGAAACGTAAATGTCAGCAACATAATAGACGAGTTTTTTGTTGAACAGCTTGGAATCCTCAACCGTACGTACGGTAACAGACATGTCGGGACTCCGGTACGTATCATTGACGAAGAGAACGCCGTCCGACCAGTAAGGGGACGCAACATCCGCAAGATCGGCATCCAATTCGCTGTCGGCAGGAATCGGTTCGACCGTCGGCGCAGGAGAAGGCGTCGCGGGGATCGCCGTACGCGCGGCAGCCATACCGTCGGAGGACTGCGATGCGGTTGAGATTTCCGTATATTGACCGTCGACACGGCTCTTTAAAGAGAACGCGATTCCTGTAACGATCGCCAGCAGAATCGCAACCGCGATCAGCGTGATCGCGGGAATTGAGTTTTTCAAAGAAATCTTTTTCATAAACAAAGGATATGCAAAACAAGCGCGGCAGATACTGTGTTACAACGCAGAAAATCCGGCAGAATGCCAAGTGCTTCCAATAAAACTTTCATACCGATCAAAATCAGTACCGCGCCGCCGGAGATCGTAGCAGCACGATGATACCTGAGACCGAATCGATTTCCGATCCATACGCCGATCAACGAGAGAATGAAGGTCGTCGCACCGACCAGAGAAACTGCAAGAAAAATACTCGTTCCCCCGGTGAGCCAGACGACGCCCTCCTGCAGCGAGAACGAGACGCCGACGGCAAACGCATCGATGCTGGTCGCGATCGCAAGAATGAACAGACGCCCGATCGTTCCGACATCGGACGGAGAATCTTCCTTGTTGCGGATGCCTTCGATCAGCATCTTAACGCCGAGGATCAACAAAAGCGAAGCAGCGATCCACGGACCGATCGTTACGGCGGAGGCGAAGGTCGATCCGAGCGCAAATCCGAGAAGCGGCATCAAAGCCTGAAACACACCGAAAAACAACGCGATCAGCGCTGCGCGGCAAGGGTCCAGCTTTTTCATAGAAACGCCCTGACACATGGAAACCGCAAATGCGTCCATCGACAGCCCTACGCCGATCAGCAGAATATCTGTAAAGCTCATAAACGCCTCCAAAATAATCTTATACAGTATAGCAAGGAATAGACAAAATCGCAATCTTTTCGGTATTATTTCATCGTAACTTTACATTTATATCACATCACTGCCGCTTTACACGGGAATCGAAATGCGGTATACTGAACAATGAAAGGAAACGGGTATGAAGCGAGTATTGGGCAGCATCCGCCGGGCGGATGAAAAATTCCATATGATCGAGGACGGGGATAAGATCTGTATCGGCGTGTCCGGAGGGAAGGATTCCCTTCTTATGATGCAGGCACTCAAGCTGTATCAGCGTTTTTCTTATACAAAATTCGACGTGATCGCGGTCATGCTCGATCTCGGCCTCAGGTATCAGAATACGGCGCCGATCCGTGCGTATGCGGAGCGGATCGGGATCCCGTTCGAAGTCATCCCGACCGAAATCGGAAAGGTCGTCTTTGAGTATCGCGCGGAGCGCTCTCCGTGCGCACTGTGCGCAAAACTGCGGCGCGGCGCGCTGAATACCGCGGCAAAGCAGCGCGGCTGCAATAAGGTTGCGCTCGGACACAACCGCGAGGACGTTTTGGAAACATTCCTGATGTCGATGCTGTACGAAGGACGCATGAACACATTCGCGCCGGTGACGTATCTCAACAGAAGCGATATCACCGTGATCCGCCCGATGATTTACGTGCCGGAGAAATACTGCCTTGCGGTTGCGAAGCAGTTGGAGCTTCCGATCCTGCCACCGAACTGCGAGATCGCAGGCAAGACGAAACGGGAGGAAGCGAAGAACCTGATCAAATACCTCTGCACCATCGTGCCGGACGCCGACATCAAGATGATGCACGCGATCACGAATACGGAAAAATACGGACTTTGGGACCGAATGCGTCTGAAACCGACTGCTGCGGAAAGCGGAGATGCAAAAGACGGCGAAGCGTGATCAGTACAGCTCCCTGATCCGTGCCGGCAGTTCCGAAAGGAGCGTCTCGCGAAGACGGTCGCGGTTTTCGGGATCGATCCGGTATACGTCTGCGCGCGGATGCGAACGAACAGCGTCCAGAAACGGCGTCTTTTTATCGCGTACCGCCGCGATAACAAGCGGCGCTTCGTCGAGCGTTTTCAGTACGGCTTCCGTAAACCGCGGCGCGTCGCTTTCCAAGAAACCGAGCTCATCAAATACGGCAACGCCGCCCTTCGGAAACGCTGCAGACGCTGCAAAGCGATTAAACGCTTCCGGGAATGCAATACTGCTTCCCTGACGGCATAACCCGATGCGGTTCCCGTCGCCGTACTGCTTCGGCGCACCGTAGGAATGGATATAGACAGGACAGAAGCCGTCCGATTGCGGGGCTTCTTTTTTTGTAATGACGCCGCTGACCGGCGCAGGGATCATTTCCAGAAGCGCGCGGATCAGGGTGGATTTGCCGACTCCGTTGTGTCCGACAATCAGAATATGCCGCATAAAACCTCCGTTCTGTATGGATGTAAAAAACTGCCGATGAGGGCAGCTTTTACGGGTCGCGAATGAATTCGATCATGACAGTTTGCGGGATCGCCTCCGGCTCGGATTGAATCCGAACGGTGAATTTTCCGATATGTTTCGAATAGGGCTCGCCGGATTCTACGACCTTTTTGCATTGACTGACGATCACGTCACTGTCCGAAACAGTACGCCGGAGAACAGGCATGATCAGGTCAAGAAGATCCTGCAGCGCCTTCGTCGACTGCTTGTTCTTTTCTTTGATGGATTCCGAGATTTCGTTCTCTTCCTCCGGATCTGCGCAGAACTCTGTTTCAAAGGATAACCGCCTGATACCGCTGTCGTCGGACTGCATGCGCATTTCGATGGCGATACCGTCCTCGGATGCGATATCATAGTGATCTCGCCGATAGGTCAAAGTAAAGGCAGAGTCTTCGATTGCGTCCAGAATATTTTTTCCGCGGATCGACGGATCTGCCGTCGGAACGGGAGAGAGCGTGACTTCCGCTTCAACGGGATCGGCTTTGCCTTTATCGCCGCCGTAATAGAGCGCAAGGCCCAGAAACAGAAGGATCACGAGCCCGATACAGACGTACTCGATAATTTTGACGCGATCGACCCGCGGAACGCCGCGCTTCTTTTTAGCTCGATCAGTCGACATCGTGTACGACCGTTTCCGGCTTCTCATCCAGAACGTGCGGATTGCGGAAATATGTCTTGAACAGCTTGAAGGACGAGGCAAGATAGAACCCGTCGCAGATGCGTTCGTCGCAGACAATGTTGTAGTCGATATATTTGCGCTGTACCGGCGTGCCGTCCGCCCTGAGGTCGGTCTGTTTATACTTCGCACCGAACGAAAGGAAGACGGGAATGTTGCCGAAATCATACAGGTGATGGAACACCGGCGGGATACCCAAAGATCCCATCGACGTTATGAACATCGAACCGTGGAACGGGCTGACTTCGACGAGAGCTTTCGGCATCAGACCGAAATAGTCGAGGACTTTCAAAAGCCACACGGCGTTCTTGAGCAGCAGCCCCGGAATGTAGTTGAAGATCTTTGCCGTGTTGTCAAAATTGCTGTCCGGGTTTTCCTCACGGTTTTGGTCGATCAGTTTTTGAAGCTTTGCGTATACATCGTCGGCCGTATCGGTCGGCGAGAAATGCACTTTTACGATGGTTTCTTCCGATTCGAGCGTCATTTCCCGTTTGATGGTCAGGCAGACCACGATGTCTTCATCGTGCGAGTAGACGCGTTGTCCGGAGATAAAGCGGTTGGCTGCCGGGCGCTGCGAAATGACGCGTACGTAGGCGGCAAGCAGCAGGTGCATGAAGCCGAAGCCCTTCAGACCCTGATTTCTCTTTTTACGGATATAGTTTTCCGCTTCGGTGATCTCAATAGATTCGTGGAAATAGACGCTTGCGCCGGAACGGTTCGGCATGATGTACGGAGAGACCTTTGACATCGGCTGAAGCGAACGCAGCCGGTAACCGTCCGAACGGTCGCCGATGCGGCGCTTTCTTTTCTTCGGGACTCCCGCGGAAACCGGAGCAGCTTCCGGCGAATTCTGCTGCATCTTAACGTTATTGTCTTCCATGAAACGAACCCCCATGTAATCTTTTTTTATTCTACCAAATGCCATCTTCCTTGGCAAGAGAAAAATGCGGTTGCAAAACCGGTTTTCGACCGGTATAATAAGATGCATGAAAAGAAAAAACGCTGACAATCCGGAAATACTGGCGCCGGTCGGCACGGAGGGATCGCTCGAAGCCGCGGTATACGCAGGCGCGGACGCGGTCTATTTCGGCGCGGGTGCTTGCAACGCCCGAAGGAACGCGGGACAGTTCACCGGCGAACGCCTCATCGAGGCGGTCCGCTTCTGCCACGCGCACGGCGTCGGCGTCCATGTGACCGTCAATACGCTTGTTCGGGATGACGAACGCCGGGACGTTGCCGATACGCTCGAAGAAATCGCTGCGTCCGGCGCCGACGCGATCATCGTGCAGGATCTGACGGTCATGCGGCTTGCAAAGCAGATTTGCCCGGAACTTCAGCTGCATGGGTCCACGCAGATGGCGGTGCATAACGCGTCCGGCGTTCGGATGCTGGAGGATCTGGGCTTCTCCCGCGTTGTGCTTGCCAGGGAGCTTTCCATTGACGAGATCCGAACCATCCGTAAAAAGACACATGCCGAACTTGAATGCTTTATACACGGTGCGCTTTGCATGAGCGCGTCCGGCATCTGTTACCTGTCTGCCATGCTCGGGGAGCGAAGCGGCAATCGCGGCATGTGCGCGCAGCCTTGCAGACTTTCGTTTCTGTGCAACGGCGCGGAATACGCGCTTTCGCTGAAGGACATGTCACATATCAGGCATTACAATGCCTATCGGGAGATCGGCGTTTCATCGCTGAAGATCGAGGGACGCCTGAAATCGCCGGAGTATGTTGCCGCGGCGGTCGACGCCGTTCGGCGCGTGCGTGACGGAGAGCCGTATTCCGAACAGGTCCTGAAGGACGTGTTTTCCCGCGGCGGTTTCACGGACGGGTACTATACGGGCAGACGCAATCACACCATGTTCGGCGTACGCACGCAGGAGGATGCAAAACGTGCGCAGCCCGTGCTTTCCGGGATTCGCGAACTGTATCGCGGACCGCGAAACGACGTGTCGATCGCAATGAACATCCGGATTATCAAGGATCGGCCGACGGAGCTTCGGGTCTGCGACGGAACGCATTCCGTTTCCGTTACGGGCGACGTGCCGGAGATCGCGATCCGAACGGCGCTTTCCGAGGAATCGGTCAAAAAGAGCCTGTGCAAAACGGGCGGGACACCGTTTTCGGCGGAAACCGTTCAATGCGAGATCGACGAAGGGCTGATGCTGCCGACGTCTGCGCTGAACGCGCTCAGGAGAAACGCGCTCGACACACTGTATGAAGCGCGTGCGGCCGTGCCACCGCGAACGGTGCGCGAGCCGGACCTGACACTTGCGGGAAAGCAAAGGAACGCTTCGCCGAAGCTTTGCGTCCGTTTTGCCTCCTTTGAACAGTTTACAGCCGATCCTTCGATCGCGTATTACAGTCTGCCTGTCGACGCGCTCTCGGAACACCCGGAATGCATTTCCGATCGCGCGGTCGGCGAGATCCCGATTCTGATCTATCCGGATGAGGAGCCTCGTATCGCGGAAACACTGTGCACACTGAAGGAACACGGACTGGTTTACGCGCTTGCGGAAAACGTCGGTGCGATTCACATGGCAAAGGAAGCGGGATTGATTCCGATCGGAGGGTTCGGGCTCAACGTGACCAACAGCGACGCGATCGAAGCGTATCATGAGATGGGCGTCTCGGCACAGTTCGTTTCGTTTGAATTATCCGCACCGAAGGTGCGCGATCTGAACAGCCTGATTCCGCTTGGCATGATCGTTGCGGGGAGGCTTCCTTTGATGCAGCTCCGATCCTGTCCCGCACGATCCGATAAAGGCTGCGGAACCTGCGACGGGCGACCGGTCGTGACCGATCGCAAAGGCGCGACATTTCCGCTGGTTTGCCGTGAACGTCGCTGCTCCGCGCTTTTGAACAGCGTTCCGCTGTATCTGTGCGACAAGCAGCTTCCGCCGTTGGACTTCTATGCTGTTTACCTCACGATCGAATCCAAAGAAGAAGCTGCCCGGTTGATTCGCTCTGCGATTGCAGGCGATCCGCCGTATATGCCGCACACGACGGGACTTGCGTTCCGAAAACTCCTTTGAAAACATAATCCCGAACGCCGTTCGACGGATATCGCCGGACGGCGTTTTCATATCCGCGTCCATCCATGCATACAGATGAATGCAGGAGGGACGAGCATGGAACACTGGAAGAAACAATGGATGCCGCTGATGCCGAAAAATGTCGCGGAGGTGCTGGAACGCCTCGACGACGACGCGCCGCTTCTGGAGATCCGCCTGCGGCGCGATGCGCCTCTTGAACTCGTATTCGACGGTACGGATCGGATCGTTTACGGGAACAACGGCGCTGCAATGATCTCATCGGATGATCTCAGAGATCTGACGGCACGGCTAACTTCATTTTCGGCTTATGCGTGGGAGAACGAACGCAGGGATGGGTTCATTACGGTCGGCGGATGCCGTGTCGGACTGTCCGGCAGAATGGTGCGGACGGAAGGCGGCATCGTTGGCTTTTCGACGGTCTCCGGCGTCTGCGTACGCATCGTTCGTGAAGTAAAAGACTGCGCAAAGCCGTTGGTTCCGTATCTTTGCGATCGTGACACATTTCTTTCCACACTCCTCGTGTCACCACCGGGATGCGGAAAGACGACGCTGTTACGCGACCTGATACGGATCAACTCAGACGGTCTGTACGGTGTACAGCCTTCACGCGTCGGGGTTGCGGATGAACGCTTTGAACTGTGCGGAGACGCGTCCGGCGCGATCGCATTTGATCTCGGTATGCGGACTGACGTCGTATCGGGAATCTCCAAAGCGCAGGCAATGGTACGGATCGTATCGACGCTTTCACCGAGCATCCTTGCCATGGATGAATTGAACGATGCTAAAGACGCGGCGGCACTGCTCGACGCGCGCGGGAAAGGTGTCACGATCCTTGCGACGTCACACGGCTGCGCAATCGAAGAACTCCGCCTGCGTCCCTCAATCCGGATGCTTTTGCGCGAAGGTGTGTTTCGACGGATCGTGATCCTGAAAGACGTCGGACGATGCGCCGCGATATACGACGAAAACGGGGCGCAGATCGACGGCGCAGGCATATGAAGACGGTCGGGATCGCCATGCTGTTCGGACTGTGCTGCATGATCGGATTTCAGCTCGGACGCAGAAAAACGGGACGGCTTAAAACGATCCGATCGCTTCGGAGCGATCTGCAGCTGTTTTCCGAACGGATCAGCGCCGGATGCGGCATGATGACAGAGCTTGCAGGTGAGTTGAACGGCACGATGGGGGAGATCCTGAAGACTTACCTTGTCATGCTCGGCGAGGGAAAAAAGGAGGCGGAAGCCGCAGGATGCGCGATCGGTGAGCTCTGTGCCTGCGAGACGGTTCTGGCGGGAGTTCGAATGTTTCTCATTGGATTGTCGACCGCGTCGCGAAACGATCTGATCCGGAGAACACAAACGCTGGAACTCATGCTGGAACGGGCAGAGAAAGAAGCTGAGACCGAGGCAAAACAGGCGCGGGTGCTGCAGATTTCCGGCGTGCTGACCGGCGCCGGATTGGCAATTCTGTTATTGTAGGAGAGATATGGACATCAATCTTCTTTTCAAGATTGCAGGCATCGGGATTCTCGTCGCTGTGATCGTACAGCTGCTCAGGCAGAACGGCAGAGAGGAGCTTGCAACGGTCGCAGCGATCGCCGGATTGGTCCTTGCTACGATGCTCGTGATTTCCATGATCGCGTCGCTTCTGGAAACCGTACGGCAGACGTTTTCACTGTATTGAAATGGAACGTCTTGTTTTGATCGCACTGATCGGCTCCGTAACGGCGATCCAGATGCGCTCGGTCCGGCATGAGTACGCGATCCTGATCGGCGGCGCGACGGCGGTTCTGCTGCTGATGGAGGGAATTATCCGATTTGCCGGACTGTCGGAAGCGATGCGTGCCGTCGGTAACGAATACGGCATCTCCGCCGATATACTCACCATGGTCCTGAAGATTCTGGGGATCGCGTATTTGACGGATTTCGGCGTGAATATAGCAAGGGACGCAGGACAGTCGGCCGTTGCCGGCGCGCTTGAAACCGGCGGAAGGATTCTGATCCTTTCCTGCGCCCTGCCGGCGATGATCGCGCTTCTGGAAACCGGCGCGGCGCTGATCCGGGAGGCCGCCTCATGAAGCATACGGCCGTTGTTTTGCTCATTTTGATCCTGCCTTTGATGCTGCTTGCGGAAAGCGATGAAACACAGGATGCGATCGACGCGCTTGTCGAAACGATCGACCTTTCGGAATGGGACGCATGGTTTCAAAAAAACGGCGCCGACGGCACGGTCCTTCCGTCCGGGATCCTAAAACAGCTCGTCGGAATGCAGGCGTCCTTCGACAAAAACGATTCGGCGGGACTTTTGCGAAAACTGACGCCGTCGATGAAACCCGTGCTTAGAAAGACGGCGCTGCTTCTGGGGCTTGCGGCGTTCGGCGCTGCGATCGGCGGCGTCATGGATCCCGCCTCCCTCGGGGAGACGGCAGGGACGGCATTTCGGATCTGCGTTTCCGTCACCGTTCTTGCGCTTTCGCTGACAGAGATACGCACCGCGCTTTCCGCTGTCAGGGGCGTGGAACGCACAGCCGAACTGCTTTTGCCCGTGATCGTGGGGTATCTGTCCTTAAGCGGTTCAGACAATTCCGCGCTGCTGCTCCCGACATCCTACGCGCTGCTGTCCGACGTCGTACTGCGCCTGCTCGAAACGTGTATTGCGCCGCTCGCAATCATCGGGGGCGTTCTGACCGTGTTCGACGCGAACGGTACCGGACGTCTGTCCGCGGTCGGAAGGCTTTTACAGCGCGCGGCAAAATGGATTCTCGGGACGGTGTGTTCCGTGTATATGCTGATCACTGCGGTGCGCTCGGCGGTCGCAAAAAACGCGGACGGGTTGCTTGTGAAAACGACAAAGCTTGCCGCCGGCAGCATTCCGGCGATCGGTTCGCTGCTTTCGGAATCGGTCGATACGGCATATCAATGCATGCGCTTTGTGAAGAACGCATTGGGATTGACCGGATGTATTGTACTGGTATCCGTTGTATGGAAACCGATTCTCTCGATCTTTCTGTTCAGAAGCAGTCTCCGCGCGTCGGCACTTCTGTCGGAACCGCTGTCAGGCAAGCCGTACGCGGAGCTTTTGCGGGGCATGGGGGATACGCTGCACATTCTGATGCTGTCCGAGCTTGCGGCGCTTTCGATGACGCTGATGATGCTTGCGCCGGCGCTTGGAACGGGAGGCTGATATGGATCGGATCATTCGGGCTGTGCTGACGCTGTCGGCATATGGGCTTGTGCTGACGCTTTGCGAAAAAGCGCTGCCGCGATCCGGCGTCGGCAGGTCGTCAAAGACGGCGTTCGGATTGCTGTTTCTCCGGATGCTTGCGGAGCAGATCGCAGGCATATTGCAATAAAAGGAGGACTATAATGCACAAGAAGGACGGCGGGACGGCGGCTTCGTGGTGGAAGGCGCAAGTGAAAAAGAATCCCGCATTGACCTATATCCTCTATGCAGCTGTCGGGCTTGCCGCCGTCCTTTTCTACCTGATCGGCAGCGGAATCAGCTGTGACCGAAAGCAGGAGCCCGCCGTCCGGACAGAAACGGAGACCGGCCGGGCAGGGGAACGGGACGCACTGGAACTGAGACTGATCGACGTGCTGTCAAAGATCCGCGGCGCGGGCAGGGTGGATGTGCTCGTAACGTATGAGACGAACGGTGAGATCGTCACCGCAACCGTACGGCAGACCGATGAGGACGTAAGGAACGCGGACGGTACGGGAGGAAGCGAGACCTCGCGCTCGGTGCGCGAGGTCACCGAGCCCGCGACGGTCGAGACGGGAAACGGACATGCGCCGATCGTTCTGTATGAAAAGGAACCGGTCATACGCGGCGTGATCGTCGTTGCGGAAGGTGCTTCGGACTTTTCGGTCCGGCAGAAGCTTGAGGCCGCGGTGCATGCAGCGACGGGGATCCCGATCGAACGCATCGAAGTGTTTGAAATGTCCTATGAAGGACCTTGATCCAAAAGAAATGCAGGAGGAAAAACGATGAAACAACTGATTCAACGCTATGGGAAATGGCTGAACAAGCGCGTACTGACGGCGGCGGGGCTGTGTCTGCTCCTTGCGGCGGCAATCGTGACGAACATTCTGATCAACAGAAACAAAGGGAAAGCGGAGCAAACCGGCATGCAGAACGCACCGGAGGTCACACAGGTTTCCGCGCAGGCCGGAAAACAGACGGACTTTTTTGCGGCGTATCGCGATGAGCGCGATTCCGTCCGGACGCAGGAATTGGCATATCTGGACGCGATCGTTGCACAGGGCGCGGATACGGAAACGCTTTCCGACGCGCAGCAGCAGAAGCTGGAACTGGTCAACGCCATGGAAACGGAACTGACGGTCGAAAACCTTGTCCGCGCAAAAGGCTTTTCGGACGTGATCGTTTCGATCCATAAAGGCAATATCAGCGTCGTGGTAGGGGCGGAATCGCTGAATGATGAACAGGTTGCCCAGATCCTCGACATCGTCTTGCGCGAGACGGGCAAGAGCGCCGAGAACGTCAAGATCAGCACGGCCCTTTGACGCAGAATTCGCTTTGATGGGTTTACTTTTTGGAAGGAAGATGGTATACTACCCATATATATAGCAATTTGAGAATTGGGAGGAACCGAAATGAGCGAATATAAGGATATTACCATCGAATCCGAAGAGAACGACGGAAAAATCGTATTTGCGGAAGACGTCGTCGCAACGATCGCAACGCTCGCGGCTGCCGAAGTGGAAGGCGTTTACGGCATGAGCGGTACCGCGTTTGAAGGGATCGGCGAAAAGCTCGGCAAAAAGAACTATACAAAGGGCATCAAAGTCGAGGTCGGCGCGGTCGAATGCGCAGTCGACATGAGCATTATCGTTCGGTATGGCTTCCGGATCCAGGAGGTTTGCCGCAATGTGCAGGCGGCGGTCAAGAATGCGATCGAAACGATGACGGGACTGAAAGTCGTTCAGGTCAACATCGCGGTCAATTCGATCGTGTTCGCAAAGGAAGCGCCTGTTGAGCCGCCGAAGCCCGAAACCCGCGTGAAATGACCGATTTGCCGGAGACGTCTTCGGCAAAGCTTTACGGACAAGCATGATGAAGGGAAACATTTCATGAAACGAGCGGTCTGGATCCTTTCCGGAGTTTTGGCATGTGCTGCGGTCCTGTTCGGTATTGTTCTGCTTTTGACGGCGATCGGATGGCCGATCACGGCGGAAAGATTGCAGACGCTGATCGCAAAGTGCAGGCAAATGCCCGCGTTGCTGCTGCTCGTGTTCATCGCGTTCGTCTGCATAGCGATCGGTATCATCATATTGTACGGAATGATCGGGAACCGTTTGAACCGCAGGACGTCAGCCCTGCTGGAAAAGAATGCGCTCGGGGAAACGGCAGTGTCTTTTACGGCACTTTCGCAGATCGTCGAACGTACGCTGAAAAACAGACCGGACGTAAAAAGCTTCAAAACAAAAGTGTATGCGATCGGCAGCAGCATTCGCATCGAGGTGCGCGCAGTCACTTTCCCGACGGTTTCGCTGCTGGAGCTTACGCATTCGCTGCAGGAAGAGATTCATGCGGCGATCGCCGCACTCTGCGGAGTACCGATCGGAAGCATTGACGTCACGGTCGACCAGGCGGAGCTTCCGCCGAAAAGAACTTGATCGAACAGGACGGAGGTTGGATCAGACATGAAAGAGTTTTTGCAAGATCATAAATGGGCGGTGATCCTCAGCATCCTTGCCCTCATCATCGTTTTATTGATCTACCTGATCGGCTGGTGGACGCTGCTCGTCGGGATATTGATCGCCGCGGCGATCTTCTTCGGCCGCATGATCGACAACGGCGGCTTTGACGCGGTCAAAGACTTCTTCCGCAATCTGTTCAGAGGGAAACGCGCATGAACCATACGCTATCAAGAGAAATCGCAATGAAGCGTCTTTATGCCGAAACAGTCGGCGGTATCGACTCGATCGAGGACGCGCTTGAACAATCCGAACGCAGCGCGCTTTCGGAGGAGGATGCTCTGTTCTCGGATCGGCTGTATGAGGGCGTCCATGCACATATGGACGAGATCGACACGGAGATCGGACAGCATGCAGCTGACTGGTCGATCGGACGGATCGCAAAGGTCGATCTTTCGATTCTTCGGATTGCCGTCTATGAGATCCTGTATGAACGATCCATCCCGGTCGGCGCAACCGTCAACGAAGCGGTCGAGCTTGCAAAGGAATTCGGCGGAGAAAAGTCCGCAGGTTTCATCAACGGCGTTTTAGGCGCAGTGATCAAGGCGCATTGAATATGTGCGGACCGCTGAGCATCGGAATCGACACGAGCTGTTACACCACCTCGGTCGCCTGCACGGATGGAAAGAGCATCGTCTTTTCAAAAGGGACGATGCTTTCCGTAGCTTTTGGAGATCGCGGGCTCAGACAATCCGACGGATTGTTTCAGCACGTCCGGCAGCTGCCGCCGATGCTGACCGAGCTGCTTTCTTCGATCGACAGGGACCGCGTTTGCTGCGTCTCTGTCAGCGCGGCGCCGACAGCAAAGCAGAACAGCTATATGCCGGTGTTTTTAGCGGGTCTCGGACAGGCGGAGACGACTGCGGCGGCGCTCGGCGTACCGCTTATCAGGGCGGATCATCAAAGCGGACATATCCGCGCCGCCTTATACGGAAACGAAGGCTTATTGGAACGCGAACGGTTCTTTGCCGTTCATATCAGCGGCGGAACGACCGATTTGCTGCTGGTCGAGCCGCACCGCGATGCACCGTACCGGATCGAAACGGTCGGCTGCTCGAACGATCTGCACGCGGGACAGTTTGTCGATCGCGTCGGCGTTGCTTTGGGGTTGCCGTTTCCCGCGGGAAAGCACCTTGAAGCGCTTGCAAAGAAGGCGGAGCAGAAAACCGTCAAGCTGGCGAGTGCGGTGAAAGGGACGGAATGTTCCTTTTCCGGTGCGGAATCCGCTGCACAAAGGCTTCTGAAAACCGTTCCGGACGCGGAGCTTGCTTACGGTGTGTATGACTGCCTTGCGCGGACGCTTACAAAGCTGTTTGATCATGCCGTGCAAACGTACGGCAAGCTGCCGTTCCTGATATGCGGCGGCGTCGCATCGTCCGGGCTGCTTCGTACGATGCTGAAAAAACGGTTTTCCGGAGAACTGTTCTTCGGGAAACCGGAACTGTCCTCCGATAACGCGGTCGGCATCGCGTTGATCGGAGCGGATCGGAGCGCGGCATGGAACAGGTAAAACCCGTTTTTACGGTACATGAATTAACCGAATATGTGGACCTGATGCTCGGCTTTGATCCGAATCTCAAGGAACTTGCGGTGGAAGGCGAGCTGCAGGGCGTGAAACGCCACCCTTCCGGACACCTGTATTTCACGCTCAAGGACGAGCTCGCCTCGGTCAACTGCGTAATGTTCCGGCAAAATGTATCGGGGCTTCGGTTCATTCCAAAGGACGGACAGCGCGTTCGTCTTACGGGACGCGCGACGCTTTATCAGAAGGACGGCCGTTTTCAACTGATGGCGACCGGGCTTGTCGCAAAGGGCGACGGCATGCTGTATGCGGCATTTGCCGCATACAAAGAAAAACTGAAAGCGCTCGGCTGGTTCGAAGTATCCGAAAAGAAGCCGATCCCGTTCCTGCCGCGCGCGGTCGGACTTGTGACCAGCGCAAGCGGCGCGGCGCGGCATGACGTTGAGACCGTGATCGCTCGCAGATTTCCGTCGATGCCGCTCATCCTGTATCCCGCAGCGGTGCAGGGGACCGGCGCGGCGCAGGAGATTGCCGAAGCGATCCGCCTTGCGGACGCGGAAAACCGCTGTGACGTACTGATCGTCGGCCGAGGCGGAGGAAGCATGGAGGACCTTTGGCCGTTTAACGAACCGCCGGTCGCGGAAGCGATCCATGCCTGCTCAATACCGGTCATTTCGGCGGTCGGTCACGAAACGGATTTTTCGATCAGCGATTATGTGGCGGATCTGCGGGCGCCTACACCCTCGGCGGCTGCGGAGCTTGCCGTTCCGGAGCTGTCTGCGCTGTATTCCGCGCTTTCTGCTCTGGGCAGACGCTTACAGAATGCGCTGCAGAACGGCGTCCGGGCAAAGCACGATCGTATGAAACTGTTGTGGGGCGACGCCGTGCACATGCGCTTGAACCGTGTTCTGGAACAAAAGCGGCAGGCGACAGAGGAGACGCATACGGCAATTGCACAGCAATGCACACATATATTGGAACAATGCAGGAATCGGCTGGACCGCGAAAAAGAACGTCTGTTTGCCTATGATCCGCAGCGTACGCTGGAACGCGGCTTTACGCTCATAACGGGAGGAGACGGAACAATTGTCACAAAGCCGCACCAGGTCGAAACGGGCGATGCGGTATCCATTCGATTTGCGGACGGCACCGTACAGGCAGAGATCACGGGAAAGGAATCCAAATGAAAGAACAAAGCTTTGAAGAAAAACAGGCAAGCCTTGAGACGATCGTTGTGCAGCTTGAAACCGGCAACGTGCCGCTTGCGGAAATGATGTCTCTGTACGAGAAGGGTGAAGCATTGTACCGCGACTGCATACAGACGCTCGATTCTTTTGAGAATCGAATGAAGGATCTCGAAAAGGAGCGTATGTGATGGATCGTCTTGCGCGTATCGAAAACGCTCTGCGTTCCTACATGGAGCAGGACGCTTCCGCCCCGCTGCTGAAAGAGAGCATGGCATACAGCCTTCTGGACGGAGGTAAACGCATCCGCCCGCAGCTGATGCTGCTTGTGACAGAAATGCTCGGCGGAGATGAAGAACGCGCAATGCCCTTTGCGTGCGCGCTCGAAATGATCCATGGCTATTCGCTGATCCATGACGACCTTCCCGCGATGGACAATGACACGATGCGCCGCGGCAAGCCGAGCAATCATGTGCGCTTCGGCGAAGGAAACGCAATCCTTGCAGGCGACGGACTGCTGACCAAGGCGGGGCTTGTACTGCTTTCACAGAACGGCTGTGACGATGCAAAGCGCGCAATCTTCGAAGGCGCATACGCCATGGTCAGCGGACAGAGCGACGATATCAATCTGGAAGAACGCTCGGCTGAAGCGCTCGACCGGATCCATCTGAACAAGACCGGCGCGCTGTTTCGCGCAGCCTGCGCCGCCGGAGCATACCTTTCCGATCCGGATCGGGCGGAGGCGATGCGGGACTTCGGAGACAGTCTTGGATTGCTGTTCCAGATGACCGACGATCTTCTTGACGAGGAAAAGGACCGGCAGGAAGACAAGCTGACCTACGTGACATTCTACGGCAGAGAGGAAACAAAAATACGGATCGAAGCCGAATATGATCACGCGAAAGCGATCCTTGCGCCGTATTCGGGAGAAGCGGCGGAGACGCTGCGAAAACTGATACAAACTTTACGGAGCAGAACTTACTGATATGAGCTATCCGATTCTGGATACCATCAACGGAATACAAGATCTCAAAGCGCTGGACGAGAAGCAGCTTCCTGCGCTTTGTGATGAACTGCGCGCATTTTTGGTCGAACATGTGTCCAAAACGGGTGGACATCTTGCTTCGAGCCTCGGCGCGGTCGATCTGATCGTAGCGATGCACTATGTGTTTGACAGCCCGGACGACAAGCTTGTCTTTGACGTCGGACATCAGGCATATGCGCACAAGATCCTGACGGGCAGGAAGGACGCGTTCGATACGCTGCGGCAGGAGAACGGCATCTCCGGTTTTCCGAAGTTTTCCGAAAGCGAGCACGACGTGTTCAATACCGGTCACGCAAGCACGGCGATTTCCGCAGCACTCGGGCTTGCCCGCGCGATGCGGCTGAACGGCGATCCGCACATGGCGGTCGCGCTTGTCGGCGACGGCGCAATGACAGGCGGTCTGTCGTTCGAAGCGCTCAACGATGCGGGACAGGACAAGCTTCCGCTTCTCATCATTCTGAATGACAACCAGATGTCGATCTCCAAAAACGTCGGCGGGCTCAAAAACTCGTTGACCTCGATGCGTACCAACCGCACCTATAACGCGTTTAAGCGCTCGCTGACCGGCGTACTCGAAACGAGTCGCTTCGGAAAGTATCTGAGCCGCCATATGGAGCATTTCAAAAACCGCGCAAAACGGTTTCTTGCGCCGAATCTTCCGTTCGAGGAGTTCGGAATCCTGTATCTCGGTCCGATCGACGGGCATGACGTACGCAAAGTCGTCAAATATCTGCGACGCTGCAGGGAACTGAAAAAGCCGATGATCCTGCATGCGATCACCACGAAGGGAAAGGGATATCCGTTTGCTGTCGAGAATCCCGAGAAGTTTCACGGCGTCGCGCCGTTCGAGGTCATGACCGGCAAGGTCAATGCGGAACGGCAGAAGACTTGCTCCGAGATCTTCGGAGAAACGATGCTGCGTCTTGCGAAGGACAACGAAAAACTGATTGCGATCACAGCCGCCATGCCGAGCGGAACGGGGCTTACGAAGTTTGCCGAAACGTATCCGAACCGGTTCTTTGACGTCGGCATCGCGGAAGCGCATGCCGTTACGATGGCGGCAGGGCTTGCGCGGGGAGGAATGCGTCCGGTCGTCGCGCTGTATTCGTCGTTTTTACAGCGCGGTTTCGATTCTCTGCTGCACGACGTCTGCCTTCAGAATCTGCCGGTCGTGATCGCGGTCGATCGCGCGGGGCTCGTCGGGTCCGACGGCGAGACGCACCAGGGCATTTTCGATCCCGCTTTCCTCTCCGTCATGCCGAATCTTGCCGTATATTCGCCGTCCTCGCAGAGCGAAATGGTCGCTATGCTTGAGATGGCTTTGTCCCGAAAGGAGCCGAGCGTCGTCCGGTATCCGCGCGGCACGCTTCCGGACGTCCCGATGAAAACCGATCCGGTTTTCGGACAATGGGAGATCGTCGAGCCGATGCAGAAGACGGTGATCGTTGCGCACGGCACGCTGCTTCCGCTTGCGCATTGGATCGCAAAGAAGAACGGAACGGGACTTGTCAACGCAAGGTTCTTACAGCCGGTGGATCCTGAAATGGTACGTTATTTCCGGGAAAACGAAACCCGGCTGCTGGTTCTGGAAGAAAACACCGTGTCGCTAGGCGCAAAGCTTGCGCTTGCCGCCAATCCGTGCCGCGTGCGTTCGATCGCGCTGCCGACTGAGCCTATTCCGCATGCGTCCGTTACGCGTCAGCGCGAATGGTACGGGCTTACGGAGGAATCTGTTACAGAAGCGCTGAAGACACTGATGGAGGAAGCATGACAAAGGTACGTCTTGATGTGGAAATGGTTTCAAGAGGATTGTGCCCTTCGCGTGAAAAGGCGCGGGCATTGATTCTTGCGGGCGAAGTGCGCGTGAACGGCGTACGCGCCGAAAAGGCGGGGCAGGAGATCGCTGCCGATGCGGAGGTCACGGTGGTCGAGGACGCGATCCCGTTCGTCAGCCGCGGCGGACTGAAGCTCGACAAAGCCGTGAAAACGTTTCCGATCGACCTTCACGATCGTGTCTGCGCCGATATCGGCGCATCTACCGGCGGGTTTACGGACGTGATGCTGCAAAACGGAGCCCGGCACGTGTATTCCATCGACGTGGGTTACGGGCAGCTGGACTGGTCGTTGAGAAACGATCCGCGCGTTACGGTCATGGAGCGGACCAATGCGCGGTTTATGACGCCGGATTGGTTTTCTGAGCCCGTCACCTTTGCGTCCATTGACGTTTCCTTTATCTCCTTAAAGCTCATTCTTCCGCCCTTGTTTCAAAGCATGGCGGAGGAAGGCGAGGTTGTCGCGCTGATCAAACCGCAATTCGAAGCGGGCCGTTCGGAAATCGGAAAGAACGGCGTCGTCCGTGACGCTTCCGTGCATGAACGCGTCATTTCCGAGATGCTGACCTTTGCGGATCAGATCGGATTCGAAATATCGGGACTCTCCTTTTCGCCGATTACGGGTCCGAAGGGCAATATCGAATTCCTTTTATACATGCGAAAGAGCGGTACCAAAAACGACGCATCTTTGCATAAAATCTCGGAAACAATTCCTGAAATTGTCAAAAATGCCCATTTACTGGGCAAAAATCGTTAAAGTTTATTCATAATTTTCTTGCCATTTTCAAGATTCAATTGTATAATTACCTCGTAATATTCACAAGTGGAGGTTGCGTTATGCACCTTATTTTTGCGGTGCATACCGGAAAAGCATCGCTTGCATCCGCCTGCCGCAGATTGATGGATGCTGCCAAAGCGGACGGCTTCTCCTGCTCGCTTCTTCACGAGGAGGGGATATCCGCTTCGGGAAACGAGACGGCGATCGTTGCCGTCGGCGGCGACGGGAACTTCATCCGGACGGCGCAGATCGCCTGCCGCAACGGTATTCCGCTGTTCGGCGTGAATTGCGGACGGGTCGGGTTTCTGACCGAGTGGACGGAAGAAAGCTTTGCGGAAGCGCTTCAAATGCTGAAGGACGGCGCATATACGGTCCGCGAACGCGCAATGCTCGCGGTCAACGTAAACGGTGAGCACCTTCACGACTGCTTCAATGATCTTCTGATCTACAAGCATTCGTTCTCGGGCGTTATGAAGCTCTCGCTTGAGATCAACGGACAGGCCGCAGGGGATTTGTTCGGGGACGGTCTGATCGTCGCGACTTCGATCGGCGCAACAGGCTACTCGCTGTCCGCGGGCGGACCGATCGTTGCGGACGGACTTGAAACAATGATCGTCACGCCGATTTGCGCGCATACGCTGCATTTTCGTCCGATGGTCTGCACAATGGAATCGAACGTCGAAGTCACGATGGACGGAAAAGGGGTCCTGGCGGCTGACGGAGACAGGTTCCGAACCGTAACAAGAAACGATCGCATCACGGTCACGCGATCGACACTGGTCACGAAACTGATGACGTTCCGGGACCGCAATTTGTTCCGACTGATATCGGAAAAACTGAATTGAACTGAGGTATGGAGTAATGAAACCGAAAAGACACGCAATGATCCTGAAACTGATCGCAGCAGAAAACATCGAAACACAGGAGGAGCTTGCCTCACTGCTTTCCGCACAGGGCTTTAACGTGACGCAGGCTACGGTTTCGCGTGATATCAAGGAACTTCGGCTGATCAAGGTCTTGACCGGCGAGGGAAAGTATAAATATGCGACTGTGGAGAAGGCGGAGTCCGATCTGCAGGAGCGCTTTATCCGTCTGTTCGGAAACTGCGTCGTTTCCATCACGTCTGCCGGCAATCTGATCGTTATCAAAACGATGGCGGGCAGCGCTGCCGTGGCGGCGGAAGCGATTGATTCCATGAAATGGCCGGAAATCGCCGGGTCCATTGCGGGAGACAATACCGTTTTTGTCGCGGTCCGCGAAGGCAAGAGCGTAACCGACATCATCAAGAAGTTCCAGAAAATGATGAAATAACGGAGGGCGTTGTGCTCACGCGTTTACAAGTTTCGAATATTGCTTTGATAGATAAGTCCGACATTGCTTTCGATGCGGGCTTTTCTGTATTGACCGGCGAAACCGGTGCGGGCAAGTCGATTCTCATCGAATCGGTCAGCTTCGTGCTCGGCGAACGCGCAAGCCGTGAAAGCATTCGCACAGGCGCGGACAAAGCGTCTGTTGAAGCGACGTTTCTGCTTTCCGCGGACTCCCCGGTTCGCGGATACCTGCGTGAGCAGCAGCTGGACAACGGTGACGAGCTCGTTCTGTACCGCGAACTTTCCGTAAGCGGGCGAAACGTCTGCCGCGCCAACGGCGTACTGATCGGCACGGCGGAACTGAAAGCGATCGGGGATATGTTGGTCGATCTGCATGGGCAGCACGCGCACCAGTCGCTTCTGAATCCGGAAACGCATTTGCAGCTCATCGACGCATACGCGAAAAGCGACGCCGACGGGCTTTTGACCCGCATGGAAGAGGCAAGGCAGGCTGCGCTGAAAGCGGAACAGGATCTCGAAATCCTGAAAAAGGGTCTCAGAGAGCGCGAACGCCGCATCGACGTGATACGATTCCAAATGAAGGAGATCGACGCGGTGTCTCCGATCGAAGGCGAGGAAGAACAATTGGAAGCCGATCGTCTGCGTATGCGCAATGCAGAGGCGATCATGGAGGGACTGAATACCGCGTATGACGCGCTGTTTGCAGACGGCGGCGTGCTGTCTGCGCTGACCGATGCCCGAAACGCGCTGACCCATATAGGAGCGTATGATGAAACTTACCGAAAGCTGTCCGAACGGACCGATGAAGCGTATTATTCCCTTGAGGACGTCGCTTACGAGCTTCGCGACGGACGCGATGCGTTCCGGTTCGACCCGGATCTGCTTGAACAAACGGAAAGTCGTCTGGCGTCGCTCCAAAATCTGAAACGCAAATACGGCGCGTCGATTGCGGAAATTCTTGCGTTCCGCGACAGCCTGGAAAACGAGTATCGCGTCCTGAGCGACGGAGACAATCAGATCGAAGCGTTGGAAAAGGCGTACCGTAATGCCGTCGACACATTCGGAACACTTGCGGAACACCTGTCCGAACGCCGAAAGGCGGCTGCACAGAAGCTGATGCGGGAGACGATCGCAGAGCTGAACGGCATGGGAATGCCGCATGCCGCGATGGAAACGGCGTTTATGAAGATTCCGAAGGAGCAGCTTTCGGAAACCGGCGTCGATTCCGTGGCGTTTTTACTGTCCGCAAACCGCGGCGAACCGGTCAAGCCGCTCGTCAAGGTCGCAAGCGGCGGCGAAATGTCTCGTATCATGCTTGCCATGAAAGCGGCGCTGTCGGACGCGGACCGGATCGAAACGCTGATTTTCGATGAAATCGACACGGGCATTTCCGGTATGGTCGCAAACGCCGTTGCCGAAAAAATGCGCGCGCTCGGACGAAAGCATCAGGTGCTTTGCGTCACGCATCTGCCGCAGATCGCCGCATACGCCGACGCGCAATATGTTGCATATAAGTACGCCGACGAAGAAAAGACACATAGCGTCACGCGGAGATTGACTGCAGCCGATCGCCCCAAAGAGATCGCGCGGATCATGGGCAGCGACGAACACGACGAAGCCGCCATGGAGCATGCAAAGAGACTCCTCGCGTCAGCGGGTAATTGACACCGGACGCACCGAAAAAGACCTTTCACGGGTCTTTTTTTGTATGCTTTTTTTCCTCCGGCGCACGCTATCGGAAAGGAGATGAGAATCATGAAACGATATGTGCGCATCTTCAGCATGCTGCTTTGTGCGCTGCTGCTTGGATGGTATTGCTCGCCGCGGGTGTATCGGATCCTGCATCTGCCGGGTGTTGTCGATCTTACGACGGAGCTGACGGCTCCGACGCTTTCGGCAGCGTCGGATGCGCGTCTCGTACGAAACAGCGGAGACGAGCGTATTGCGGAAAAGACGGAGCAGACGAAACGGATCGAGCTGTTTGGCATTCTGCCCTTAAGAAACGTAGCCGTCTCGACAAATCAAAGAACGGTTGCAGTCAGCGGAAAAACGGTCGGTGTGATCCTGAAAACCGAAGGCGTGCAGATCGTCGGCTTTGAAACGATTGAAACGGAAACGGGCGACATTTGTCCGGCGGTTTCCGCCGGGCTCAGAGAGGGCGATATGATCACCGCGATCAACGGACAGCCGATCGCCGATTCCGACGCGTTTTCGGGACTGTGTATGGATGCAGGTGAAAGCTGTACGCTGACGTACCTGCGTGACGGCAGAACGTATTCCGCGTCGCTGACCTTCGTGTCGGACAGAAACGGGGAAAAACGGATCGGCGCATGGGTCAGAGACAGCACGTCCGGCATCGGAACGCTTTCGTTTTATGATCGAACCTCCGGAATGTACGCCGCGCTGGGGCATGGCGTGACGGACGTCGATTCGCAGAAGCTGATTGCACCCGCAACCGGGTTTATCACAGACGCGTCGATCCTGCGCATCCGCAAGGGCGACGGGGACCGGGCGGGAGAGTTGATCGGGCAATTCTCGACGGATCCGGCAGAGGCCGTCGGAACGATCGAACAGAATACGCAATTCGGCGTCAGCGGCGTGCTTACAGCGTTTTCCGATCCGAGTGCACGCATTCTCGAAATTGCGCAAAGCGGTGCGGCGCATAAAGGCGACGCATACATTCTTTCCGCCGCGGACGGAGGCGTATCGGCATATTCCGTTCGCGTGATCCGTGTTGACGTCCAGTCCTCACCGGAGACGCAGGGAATGATGATCGAGATCACGGATCCGTCGCTGCTGGAAAAAACAGGCGGCATCGTGCAGGGCATGAGCGGCAGCCCGCTGATCCAGGACGGACGGCTCGTCGGAGTCGTCACACATGTTTTTTTAAGTCAGCCGACGCGCGGATACTGTATTTATGCCGAATGGATGGCAAATGAACTCCTTCCCTAATTACCGTTGTTTTTCATTGAATTACCGAATCGTGTCATAATATGCAGGTAGATTTTTCCTGCGGCATCGGTCAGAATAGAGAAAGGAGAGGGGGGGAGAACCGATGCGGATCCTGCTGCTGACCGATCAAAGGGAAACGGCACGCGCGTATCGCGACGCTGCCGATCAATACGGGAACCTGCGCCTTTGCGTGCTGAAAAACATTGCGCAGGTCCTTGAATGTCTGTACCGCGAGTCGTTTGACGCGCTGCTGGCCGATGATCCGATGATCCTGCATCCGCAGATAAGAAATTGTCACGTCCGATGGCCGGATCTTACGTTCCTGCTCGTCGATAAACCGATCGAAACTGCACAGATCCCGGATAATCTCACATTCTGCTTTTTAAGAGACAATGAAGCGAAAGACGTTCTTAAGCGGATCGCAGGATTCCCGAAAGGCCTGCGATACATCTGTGATACGAAGCAGACGGTATCCGGCTTTCTGCAGCAAGCGGGCGTGCCGGTGTCTCTCAACGGTTTTGCGTATCTTTGTACGGCGCTGCGGCTGATCCTTTCGCAGGACCATCCGCTTGATATACAGGAAGTCAATGCCGTTTATGCATTTGTGTCAATGACAGAAGGGGTAAGCGTATCCGTTGCGGAACATGCGATCCGCACGGCGATCGACGTCGCATGGATGCGGGCGGATACGTCGTTGCTCGAACAACTGTTCGGTTATACGGTCCGATCGGATCGCGGTGCGCCTTCGAATGCGGCGTTTCTGTTTCGGGCTGCGGATCATATCAAACTGACAAGGGAGGGGAAATCGAATGACTTTGGAAGAAATGCATGCGATGGAGAATGAGCTGCGGGCAAAGTACAGCAATCCGGACACGCTTCTTGACGCGACGATCAACGCGGTGATGCGTGCGCTGTGCGTTCCGGCAAAGCTGCTGGGATATCGCTATATTTTTCTTGCCGTGCGATTCATCCGCACGCGTCCGCCGCTGCTCCGGAGCACAACAAAGAAAGAACTGTATCCATACATCGAACGCTGCATGAACACGACCAAGCCGATGATCATGCGAACGATGCACTACGCAATCGAACGCGCCTGGAAACGTGCCGATCCCGAGGTGCTGTATAACTATCTCGGGCTGCGCGGCAAGAACCTCAAAGATCCGCCGGGCAACCTCGAATACGTCTACCTGATTGCGGAGCGCGTCCGCCTGATCATCGGCGACCCCGCATGGGAGGAGCATTATCAACGTGTGATGACAGAGATGAAACGGATCTACCCATGGCTAAACTGATTGACGAAACGATATCCGATATGCTAAAATATATAAAAAGCAACGCATAGAGGTATCAATATGAAAAAGAGAGCAATTCTGATCGTTCTTGACAGCGCCGGAATCGGTGCGCTCCCGGACGCCGCGGATTTCGGCGACGTCGGAGCCAATACCATCTGCAACATCTTTGAAAAGCGCGGGTATCTGAACGTGCCGAACATGCGAAAGCTCGGTCTTGCGCATATCGACGGCTGTAAGCTTCCAAAGGAAGACGATGAGCTAATTGGAAGCTATTGTAAGTGCGCGGAACAGACGCATGCGAAAGATACCACCTGCGGACATTGGGAAATGGCCGGGCTTGCGCTTGACGAGGCGTTCAAGACGTATCCAAACGGATTTCCGAAGACGTTTATGGACGCATTCGAACAGCGTATCGGCCGCGGCACGCTCGGCAACGTCGTTGCGAGCGGTACACAGATCATTCAGGAGCTCGGCGATGAGCACGTGCGTACCGGCAAGCCGATCATCTATACGAGCGCAGACAGCGTGTTCCAGATCGCGGCGCACGAGGAAGTCATTCCGCTTAAGGAGCTGTACCGCATCTGCGAGATCGCGCGTGAAATGCTGACCGGCGAATACCTGGTCGGCCGCGTGATCGCGCGCCCGTTCCTCGGCGGAAACGGGGAATACAAGCGTACCGAAAACCGCAAAGATTACGCAGTAGCGCCGTTCAAGGATACGATCCTCGACGCGATTGCAAAAAAAGGCATGGACGTCGTCGGCATCGGCAAGATCGAGGACATCTTCTGCCACCGCGGGATCACGACCGTTGACCACACCAAGAACAATCCGGACGGCATCCGCGCAACACAGCGTTTTTTGGATGAAGGGACGGGGGACTTTATCTTCACGAATCTTGTGGATACCGACATGCTGTACGGGCATCGCAACGATTGGGAAGGCTATGCGAAAGCACTTGAATATTTTGACGCACACCTGCCCGAAATGTATCTTTCGATGCAGGAGGGCGATCTCCTGATGGTTACGGCGGATCACGGCTGCGACCCGACGTTTCCCGGAACGGATCATACGCGCGAATACATTCCGCTTCTGATCTGCGGGAAGCACGTGAAGCACGGCGTCAACCTCGGCGTACGGAAGCAGTTTTCCGACATCGGCGCAACGATCTATGAATATCTCACCGGTGAAAGCTGGCGGGAAGGTAAATCATTCTTAAAGGATATCTGGGAGGATTGAAGCATGGAAGACATTATGAACATCATCAATAACGCAGTCGCGCTTCTGAAGGAGAAAGGCGCAGACAAGGCGACGATCGGCTTGATTCTCGGAAGCGGTCTCGGCGACTATGCGGAAACACTGGAGAACAAGCGTTTCGTGAACTATGCCGACATCGAGGGCTATCCCGTTTCGAAGGTGATCGGGCACAAGAACCGCTGCGTGATCGGCGAAAAATACGGAAAAACCGTGATCGCGATGCAGGGACGTTTCCACTATTATGAGGGCTATCCGCAGGCGCTGCTTTCCCTCGGCGTTCGCACCATGAAAAAGCTCGGCGTCGAAAAACTGCTCGTCACGAATGCGGCGGGCGGCGTCAACATGAACTACCATGCGGGCGATCTGATGGTGATTTCCGACCACATCAATCTGTCCGGCAGCAATCCTTTGATCGGGAAAAATCTGGACGAGTTCGGACCGCGTTTCCCGGATCAGAGCAACGTGTACGACAAGGACCTTCGTGCAAGACTGATCGAGCTTGCAAAGCAGAACGGCATTGCCATGCAGGAAGGCGTTTATATCATGATGTCCGGTCCCTGCTATGAGACACCGGCAGAGATACGCATGGCGCGGATCATCGGCGCCGACGCAGTCGGCATGTCCACCATCCCGGAAACCATGTGCGCCGCGCACTGCGGAATGAAGGTGGTCGGCATCAGCCTGATCACCAACATGGCGGCAGGCGTGCTGGACCAGCCGCTTTCCCATGCGGAGGTCACGGAGACTGCCGCAAAGGCAACCGTGAAGTTCACTGCGCTTGTCGATCTGATCTTACGGAAATTGTTCTGAAAAACAGCAATACAAAACGGCTGCCGTCCGACGGACGACAGCCGCTCTTGTTGTACAGAAGATTATTTCTTGTCGGGAGCCGATTCCTTCTCGTCATCAAAATTGAATGCGCTTGAAGGCATCGACGGACCATGCACCTGCTGTTCTCTCGCCTTTTGCAGCTTTTCCTTGTCTGTATACTTGCGGGTCACAAGGAACAGTCCGATCAAACCTGCGACAGCCAGCCCGAGAAATACATAGTTCAGAACGGAGAGCAGCTTCATGGAGCATGCCCCGTAAAGCTTTGAAATGAAGGAGCCGTCGTTTGCGTCGGAACGAACGTTTCCGAACGCGGACGTATAAACGACATGACCTCTTTCCCGATCGGCATCGCTTTCCGGATAGATGGGGTTATCGGCGTCGTCCATGAGATCGGTCTGGGCGTAGTATTTCGAATAATCGACGCTGCCGCCTCCGCAGCTCATCAAGCCGCCGCTTGTTGCCGGGAACTTCGTCTGGTCATCTTTATAGAGACTGTAGGCCTTATTGATGAACGCCGAGATTTCCTGGATCTCCATTTTTTCGTTATCGGCAGAGTACGGACCGTAGGTGACCTCTCTTGTTTCTCCGCCGCCGCCCATGCAGGAAAAGCCGCTCGAAGCGGATTCCGTTGCGGTATAGGTCAGCGTGCCGTCCTCGATCAGATCGGGGAAGGTGTCTTTATAGGCATCCGTAATTTTATAGTAGGTCAGTTTATTGCTGTAAAGCACAGTCTGCAGACCGTTTACGAGCGCCATGAACAGCATGATCGCCGCAAGCGCAAAATACAGGATGCGCATGTATTTCTTTGCTTTGTCCTTGGAGTCGTCCTTGAAATTCTCCATAGTGAAAAGCCTGCCGCTGCCCTTGATTGCGCCGACGAGTACGTAAACGCCCATTGCGAGCAGAAGAATCGGAAAAAGCAGTCCTAAACCCATATGTGTTCTCCTTTTCAGAATGATTGATAGATCGGGAGGGATTAAAGCTTCTTCAGCTTTGCGCCGTCCTTCGTGTCTTCTACGGCAAAGCCCATTGCTTTGAGCTGTTCGCGGATCTCATCGGCTTTCGCCCAGTTCTTTGCCTGTTTCGCTTCCTTGCGTGCTTCGAGAAGCGCAATCGCTTCCTCGGGGAAGTCTTCCTTCTTTTCCTTTACGACAAGTCCCAAAACGCCGTTCAGCTCTGCATAGCGCGCTTTGACGGCTTCGATCGCGGCTTTCGTGTGTGCGCCGGTCGCAAAGATGTTAATCCAGCGGGCAAAATCAAACAGCACGCCGAGCGCGTCCGCCGTATTAAGGTCGTCGTCCATCGCATCGTTGAACCGATCACGGAACCCGTCGAGCTCTGCGCTGACTTTGGAATCATCTGCCGCTTCGTCGATCGCGGTATCGAACAGACGGTCGCGCGCCGTGTAGAGACGGTTCAGACTCGTCACGGCCTGATCCATCAGCTCGCGCGAGAAGTTGACCGGATTGCGGTAGTTTGCGGTGAGCAGAAACAGACGAACAGCTTCCAGGTCGTATTCCTTCGCGATATCGCGCACCAGGAAGAAGTTGCCCAGGGACTTACTCATCTTCTGGTTGTTGATGTTGATATAGCCGTTGTGCATCCAGTAATGAACAAACGGCTTGCCCGTTGCGCCTTCGCTTTGCGCGATCTCATTCTCATGATGCGGGAAAATGAGGTCCATACCGCCGCCGTGGATGTCAAAGGTTTCGCCGAGATACTTCATGCTCATTGCGGAGCATTCGATATGCCATCCGGGACGACCTTTGCCCCACGGGGAAGGCCAGCTCGGCTCGCCGGGCTTTTCACCCTTCCAAAGCGCGAAATCAAGCGGATCGCGCTTCTGCTCAGTTGGCGCGATGCGCGCGCCGTTTTCCATATCGTCGATATCCTGCCCCTTGAGCTTACCGTAGCCGGGAAAGCTGCGTACCGCAAAGTAGACGTCGCCGTTTTCGGTCGCATAGGCATGCCCTTTTTCGATCAGCTTTTTGACGAGCTTGATGATATCGCCGATGTGCTCGGTCGCACGGGGATTGACCGTCGCGCGCTCAATGCCCAATGCGTCCGCATCCTGATAATATTCCTGGATAAACCGGTCACCGAGCTCCTTTACCGTGATGCCGTCACGATTGGCGCGGTTGATCATCTTGTCGTCGATGTCGGTAAAGTTCTGAACGTATTTGACCTTGTATCCGCGATATTCGAGGTATCGGCGCATTGTATCGAATACGACGAACGGACGCGCGTTACCGATATGGAAATAATCATATACGGTCGGACCGCATACGTACATGGAGATCTCGCCCTCCTTGATCGGTACGAGCGGCTCCTTCTTACGGGTCATGGTGTTGTAAACCTGCATAGTATCCTCCTCGGATCATCATACGAATGCACTCCGGGTGTATTCAAACAGATTGATCCTGTATTCTAACTAATAATAAGGAAATTCATGGCTTTTGTCAATAAGGATTTGACGAACGCTTACTTTTGTACTATAATTTATAAACTAAAGCAAATATCGACAGGATCGGTTCGCTCCGATCCGAACGCCCGGAATTCATGGGTGATAAACAAAACTATCCGGAGGACTGTATATGAAGCGTATATTGGCTGTAATGATTGCCGCCGTGCTGCTGTTTGCGGTGCCCGTTCTGTCCGGTGAAGCGGCGGGCAACGAGGAACTCGGTGAAATGCTGATCGAATCGGTATCCGTTACCGGACCGGTCGGAGAAGTCGTCAAGGTCAACTTTGAACTGTATCCGAACCTTCCCGACGACAGAAAACTGGATTCATTGTCCGGCTCGATGAAGTTTGATCCGGAATTCGTCACGCTCGGTGCGATCAATCAGGTCGATGAAGAACAGAATTTGACCTCATTGATGAAGGGTAAGGCGTCATCCTTCCAGTACAACGTCTATGACGACGGAACGATGCGATTTGTGTTTATCGACGCATACGGCGTAGAAACGGAAGGCTTCTGGTTCCAGGCGGAGTTCCGCATCGAAAAAGAAGGCGCAACGGATTTTGTATTCAACAGCATAGAATATACGGGACTCCAGGCGGTTGAAAATGCCGACGGAACAACCTCTTACAATACCGTTTCGTATTACATTGAGCCGTTCTCCACCGGCGGTATCTACACCGAAGGCGAAAGCGTCCCGACAAACGGCGCGGCAGATGAAACCTTCGCTCCGTTCACGCCGACTGTAGCGACGCCGGCAGTTGTTACACCGACGCCGAAACCGAGCAACGGCGGACAGGACGTTCCGATCACGTCCACGCTGCCGACGGTATCTGCGAACGCAACGGCGCACAGCGGCATTGTAACACCGCCGCCTGCGGTCACGTCCATGCCCGTTACGACGCCTGCTCCGTATGAGGAGAGGACAGCGGCGCCGAATGACCCGCAGGAAGGACCGCTTGATCCCAATGCAGAGGGGACCGCTGCAGCGGGATCCGCGGAAACAGGAGAACCGGGATCGTACACGATCGAGGACGAAACAGGCGAAAATGGCACGCAGGGCGGCATTAAACAGGATACGGCTGTCGGAAATGAAACGCCGCAGTCGAACACACTGCTCGTGATCGGATTGATCATCGGCATCGTTGCAGTGCTGGGACTCGGCGCGCTGGCAATCGTTCTGATCCTCAAACGCCGCGGAATGGAAGACTGATCTATCGGAATGTGAAAAGAAAGCTCTCAATTTTGAGAGCTTTCTTGCGTTTTCGAAAGAACCGTTGTATAATAATAAAGTTTGAGAACAGGAGGTGGAAGAAATGCGGCGGATCACAACACGTCAGCTGACATTTGCGGCGATGTTTGCGGCTTTGGCAGCGCTTTTGTCAATCTATCCGTTTACGTTCTACCTGCCGGACTTCAGCCGGATCACCTTCCGCGAGATTCCGATCTATCTTTGCTCGTTTGCGCTCGGTCCCGTATGGGGCGGTCTGTGCGCGCTCGTTTCCGACCTGCTCGGAACGTTCATCAGCAATTCCGGCAACGCGTGGAATCCGATGTTTGCGGCTTCGGCAGTCCTGTCCGGCGTGCTGCCGGGAATTTTGTTCCGTTATGTATTCAAAAAAGAAAAGCTGACGCTTGCTACGACGCTGTCAATCGTACCGGTCAATATCGCCGTATCTCTGTTTTTGACGACGCTGTGGTTTCAGTTACTCGGCTTCACCGGCGGAATGCCGTTCTGGGCATATCTGCTGATCCGCAGGCTTTGGCTTGTCGCGGTCATGACAGTGATTCAGATCATTGCCGTCAGAGCACTGTATCCGGTTGTACAAAAGGGAGTTATGGGAGGGGATCATTCATGACATATGAAGAAGCAATTGCCTATATTCACGGCATGTACTGGCGCGGCTCAAAGCTCGGACTTGTCCGGGTGACGGAATTGTGTCATCTGTTGGGCGATCCGCAGAAAACGCTGAAGTTTATCCACGTCGCGGGAACGAACGGGAAAGGCTCTACCTGCGCCATGCTGTCCCGAATCCTCTGCGCAGAAGGGTATAAAACGGGTCTGTTCGTATCTCCGTACGTCGATCGGTTCAACGAGCGCATTCAGCTCAACAATACGCCGATCCCGGACGACGATCTTGCCGCGCTCGTTACGGAGATCGCGCCGGTCGTCGATTCCATGGTGAATCCCGCGACCGAATTTGAAGTGATCACTGCCGCAGCATTTCTGTATTATGCCAGACAAAAATGCGATTACGTCGTATTGGAGGTCGGGCTCGGCGGAGAACTGGATTCCACCAACGTGATCGACACGCCGCTGCTTTCGATCATCACGGCGATCGACTACGACCATATGCATATCCTCGGCGACACGATCGAGGAGATCGCAAGCGCAAAAGCGGGCATCATCAAGGATAACGGAACGGTACTGTTCTACGGTCAGCATGAAAACGCGCTTCCCGTGATCGAGGCGGCATGCAAAAAGCACGGAGCGGAGCTTCACGTCGTCGATCGTTCCACGCTGAAGGAAGGCATGTATGATCTGCACGGACAGACGTTCGATTATCGGGGATATCATGATTTGCGGCTCGGACTTCTCGGGAAGTATCAGATGAAAAATGCCGCGACCGTGATCGACGCGGTCGAGCTTTTGCGCAAAAAAGGCGTTGCGATATCCGATGAAGCATTGCGTAAAGGACTTTCCGAAACGGTTTGGCCGGCGCGGTTTGAGCTTTTAAGAGAGGATCCGCCGTTCTTTGTCGACGGGGGACACAATCCGCACGGCGTCAGGGGAACGGTCGAGACATATCAACGGCTGTTTCCGGACCGCAAAGCAAAGATCATTATGGGCATGATGCGCGACAAGGATGTTTCGCAGTCGATCGAGCTGCTCCTGCCGATCGCAAAGGAGTTCTATACCGTCACGCCGAATAACGACCGTGCCATGCCGAGCGAAGAGCTTGCTGCGCTGATTCGCGCGTTCGGAGCAGCGGCGACGCCGTTTTCGTCGGTCGCCGACGCGATCGAGACCGCCGCACGCGGAGACGAACCTTCGCTTGCGGTCGGTTCGCTGTACATGGCGGGCGAGGTGCATGAAGCGTTTCGCACCTTGATGAAGATTGGGAAATTCGAAGAATGAAGCTTTTAGCGCTCGACATCGACGATACGCTGGTCATGACCGGCAAGCTTCCGAGCGAACGCCTGAAAAATGCTATTCAGCTTACAAGGGATCACGGCGTTACGGTCGTGCTTGCGACGGGACGCGGTTTTTTGGGAACGAAGCAGATCCGCGAATCCCTGTCGGTATACGGTCCGCTGATCCACTACGGCGGAGCGGTGGTTTCCGACGGACGGACGGGTGAGCACCTTTATGTGAATTATCTGCGCCCGGAGGACGTTGTTACGGCGTTTGCGGTCGCCGATTCGTTCGGAATCCATGCACAGATCTATGAGGAGGATACGGTCGTCTTTCGTCAGGAGAATGCTTTTACAAAGCAGTATACCGGCATACTGAACCTGCCGTTTATCGTCGATCCGCATCTTTTATACCGTCCGCTTAACAATATTCCGAAGGTCCTGTACGCCGTTGATCCGGCGAAAGAAGCGGAGCTTTACAAGGAGATCCGCGCGCTTTTGCCGAAGCACTTATCCGTACTCTGCTCAAAGCCCGGCTTTATCGAAATCGGCTCGGTATCGTCAACAAAGGGATCCGCATTGGAAAAGGTTGCGGCAATGCTCGGCATATCGCGCGAGGATGTGACGGCGATCGGCGATAACACGCTTGATCTTGACATGATCGAATGGGCGGGGACGGGCGTCTGCGTCGCTAACGCCAACGCGCTCGTCAGGGAAAAAGCCGACCTGATCATCGGCAGCTGCGAAAACGACGGCGTCGCGGAGTATCTGGAATCTCTTTATGCTTAAATAATACAGAGCGCCAGAAGCGCTCTTTTTTGTTACAGATCGACGTGATCCGAAAACGACGGGGTGAACGAGCGTCCGACGCTCGTAAGATCCTGTGTAAAAACGTCGGTAAACCCCAGAGAAATACAGTAATCGAGTGCGCTTTCGTACTCGCGCTGCGTCAGCGGACGGTCCAGCGGCTTTTCGGTGCATTCGGGGATCGGTGTGAACTGCGACATCAGCGAGATCGGGCAGCCGACGCCGAACCATTCTTTGATCGCGGCCAAAACGCATCGCGTATCGAACACGCATCCCGGCAGAACGAGATGCCGGATACGAACGCCTTTCTTCGCGATTCCGGTTTCGTCGGTTACCATAAACCCGACCTGACGGATCATCTCGGCGATCGCTTCGATCGCTGTATCAAAATAGTCCGAAGCGCGTGAAAACTTCAGCGAAAGCCTTGGATCGACATATTTCAGATCGGGCAGGTAAATATCAACAAGCCCTTCATACGAACGGATCGTATCGACCGTTTCATATGCGTTCGTGTTATATACGACGGGGATCGAAAGGCCTTCGGCTTTCGCAAGGCGGAGCGCTGCAATGATCGCGTCCTTGTGCGGTGTCGGCGTGACGAGATTGATATTATGCGCGCCGAGCGCCTGCAGCTTCAGCATGACGTCCTTCAGCCGGGGAACGTCAAACGCTTCGCCAAGCGTTCCGCTTGTCAGAACCATGTTCTGGCAGAAAATACATTTCAGATTGCAGCCGGAAAAGAAGATCGCTCCGCTTCCGCGCGTGCCGCTGATACTCGGCTCCTCATCAAAATGCAGAGCGGCGCGCGCAACACGCGCAACGGAAGAACAGCCGCAGAATCCAAATGCGGCTGTTCGATCAATATTACAGTTTCGCGGGCAGATGCTGCAGGACATGATCAGAATACCCGTCTTCCGCAGACAAAATGTTCGTACCAGTAGGAGGAGAAGGAACTTTTCACAACTTCCCCTTTGCTGGAGCTTGCATGGATAAATGAGCCGCTGCCGATGTAGATTGCCGTATGGTTGACGCGCTCGCTTGTATTGCTGTTGAAGAACAGGAGATCGCCGCGCTTCAGATCGTCGACGGAATCGATCCGTTTCCAGCTGTCGTTTTCCGAGTAGGAGTGCGCACTGCGGCGGCTCACCGATACGCCCGCCTTTTTCAGACAGTAATAGACGAGACCGGAGCAGTCGAACGAATCGGGTCCTTCATCACCCAGAACGTAAGGATCGCCGAGCTGATTCTTTGCGCAGCTGATCACGCCGTCGGCATTGTGCGAATAACCGGAATCTTCTCCGGATGACGGTGTTTTTGTCGGTTTCGGCGTGTCTGTCGGTTTCGGCGTGTTCGTCGGTTTCGGCGTGTTCGTCGGTTTCGGCGTATTCGTGGGCTTCGGCGTGTTCGTCGGCTTTGGGGTTTTTGTCGGTTTCGGCGTAGCCGTGGCTTTCTGCGTAGCGGTCGGTTTCTGCGTAGCGGTCGGTTTCGGCGTTTTTGTCGGTTTCGGCGTCGCAGTCTTGGAAGGATTTGACGAAGCGGTCTTCGCCGGCTTCGGCGTAGGCGTTTTTGAAGGACGCGGCGTCGGAGACTTTGACGGCCTCGGTGTGGGCGTGGGCGTCGGAACCGGGGTCGGCGTCGCAAGCGGAATCGCGCTGTCGGAATACAAAAGATCCCAGTCATCCCGCGTGATCTGTCCGTCGACATCCTTGTCGTTTTTGACCTGGAACAATCGTACGGCTTCTTCCGTATTCGGTCCGTAATAGCCGGTGATACGGTCGGAATAATAACCGAGCTCGTGAAGCTGCCGCTGAATGCTTCTTACATCGGCGCCGCTGTCGTCAAGCTTGATGCGGTATTCCTGCGCATCGTCGGAAAACAGCATTTCCTGCAGCGCGGCGGAAGCGATTCCGTTCTGCTCACTGTCGGTCGCGCGCTGAAAAAGCGTTACGGCGTTTCTTGTGGATTCGTTATAGAGCGTACCGGGGTCATCCGCTTCCATGTAGCCGAGATCCATCAGCCTCTGCTGCAGTGCGGAAACCTCCGCGTTGTCATCGTTCAACTGCAGCGTGGAGTAATGGGAAATGTCGATCCGGCCGTTTGTCGGCTCCGGTTCAGGTGTGGTCTTCGGTATGAAAGCGGCAAGGGAAGGGCTCGGTGTAGCGCCGCGCAGCGAAACAGAGTCCTCCTTTGTTGTCAGATAGACAGACTCGGCGTTTGCGGAGGGGAAGGGAGAGATCCTGCGATCGCGCAGAAGCAGAAACAGTCCTGCGGTGCAAAACACCGCAGCGGCGGACAGAGCGATCGCAACACGCAACGCGACCGGCATTGATCTGCGCTTTTTTCCGGGTAATAATTTGATCTCTTTTTCCATCGTCCGACTCCTTTCGCATTCTATTATAGCATGCAGTTTGCAACATAATCTTGAAATTTATATAAATTATTTCCAAATACAGAAAGATGTGCTATACTAAAACAAATACATCATTGCAGATTATCGGTAACATCATGGTATTATTAGGTGTAGACGGTTTAAAAAAGTCTTTTGCCGACCGGACGCTGTTTTCGGATGTGTCTTTTGAGATACGCACGGGAGAACGCGTCGGCCTGATCGGCGTAAACGGAAGCGGAAAAACGACGCTGATGCGGATCCTGATGGGGAAGGAACCGTATGACGGCGGTTCTTTCGGCATGCCGCAGGGAACAAGGCTGTCCTATGTGGAGCAGATCCCGAAGCTTGACGCGGATATGGATCTCTATTCATTCACGCTTGAAGCATACAGACCGCTTCTGGACCTTGAAGCAGAGGAAGCGCGGATCCTGCAAAAACTGGAACAGGGAAACGGGGACCGCGATCGGCTGATCGCCAGACAGGCTGTGATCGTCGAAACACTTTCCCGCGAAGACGGCGCAACATTTCGCGCACTGACGCGGTCCGCACTTTTGGGACTCGGGTTCTCAGAAGATGATCTGACCCGATCCGTGACGTCTTTCTCAGGCGGGCAGGTCAGCAAGGCGATGCTTGCGCGCGCGATCCTGTCCCGTGCCGACCTGCTGCTTCTGGACGAACCGACCAACAATCTCGATGTTACGGCGATCCGATGGCTGACGGAATATCTGAAGCAGTTCAGGGGCGCGGTGCTGGTGGCTTCGCACGATCGCGCATTTTTGGACGATACCGTTACGCGCATGCTGGAGCTGCAGCACGGAAGGATCCGGGGAACGGACGGCAATTATACGCGCTACATGGAATTGAAGCTCGACGCGCGTGAGCTCGCGAAAAAGCAATACCTGCGCAAGCAGAAGGAAATCCGCCGCATCCAGGGGATCATCGAACAGCAAAAAAGATGGAATCAGGCGCATAACTACGTAACGATCGCATCAAAACAGAAGCAGATCGACCGGATACGGGAGGACATGGTTGAGCCGGAACGCGACGAAAAGGCGATTGTATTTCGCTTTCCGACGCCGCAGCCGACCGGAAACGAGGTAATCGTTCTGAACAAGCTCGGCATGCGATACGGGGAACATCGCGTGTTCTCGGGATTGGATGCGATGATCACCGCGGGACAGTGCGTCTGCCTGATCGGCGCGAATGGCTGCGGAAAGACGACACTTTTGAAGATCCTGACCGGAAACGAACGTCCGACGGAGGGCACGTTCAAGATCGGCGCCGGTGTGCGGATCGGGTATTACGCGCAAAATACGTATGACCTCAACGATACGAATACCGTGATCGGTGAGCTGGACGAAGCGTTTCCTTCCATTGAGCGAAACACGCTGCGCGGCTATCTCGGCATGTTTCTGTTCAAGTTCGACGACATCGATAAGCGCATCGGCTCACTGTCGGGCGGTGAAAAGGCAAGGATCCGCCTTCTGAAACTTGTGCTTTCGGGCGCAAACGTGCTTCTGCTGGACGAGCCGACGAACCATCTGGATATCGCATCCGCGGAAATGCTCGAAACCGCCCTGGAGAAGTTCACCGGAACGGTCCTGATCGTTACGCACGACCGATATATGGTGAGACGCCTTGCGGATCGTGTCATTCTGATGACCGGGGACGGACTGATCGAACAGCAGGATGAGGAAGAGGATCTGTTCGAACGGATCGTCGAGCGCAAACAGGAAAAACCAAAGCAAAAGGAGCAATCCGGTTCCGACAATCTGTTTCTGAAACGGAAGGAATATAAACAGCGGCGTACGAAAGCAAAGCAGGAGATCCATCGGATCGAAGAGCAGATTGCCCGCAACGAAGCGGCAAAGAAAGACGCGGAGCAAGCGTTGATCGAAGCGCAGTCCGGAACCGATTTTCGGCGGATGCAGCAGCTGTATGAAACCATATCTTCGCTTGAAGCGGAGGAGACCGAACTCTATGACCGGCTGGAGCAGGCCGAAACCGAACTTGCCCGCATCGAAACGGAGGAAGAGGTATGATCTGGCATTATTTTCCCATCGGAATGCGCTTTCCGGTCGCTGACTTTTCGGAGGAAACGCGGCGGAAATGCTGGAAGATCGCATTAAGCGCCGTTTTTGCGTCCGACGCGTCGCAGACCGGGCTTTACGAAGCGTGCGAGTCGTTTGATCCGATTGTGCAGAGCCCTGTGTATATCTGCATCGTGTGTTATGTCGGGATCAAACAGTCCCGTGCGGCAGGCGAAACACTGCATGCCTTGGACGCGCTTCTGACACGGCTTTGCCTTCATAAGCCTTTTGTTCAGGCGAATACGCTTGAGAATTTCGGCCCGTATCCGATCCTTGCCGAGATCGACGGCGAGGGAAAGATCAAACCGACCGAGATCGGTGCGTCGTTTATCCCGACGGAGCCGCCGACGCCGATGAAACGGTCCGAAGGAAAAACGGTTCTGATCGCGCTGCCTTTCAACAGGATCGGCAGCGACGCGGAGCGGTTGAGCCGGGTGATCGGAACAGCCGCAGCGGAGCGCGGATTCCGCGTACGCAGAATGACGGTTGCGGACGGCGGGAAGGGAACGGTACGCGCCTTGGTCGCCGGAACCGGCGGACGATATGAAACGGTGCCATGCGAAGACATGAACGGCAATCGCATCGGGATGCTCGTCGGCGTGATCCCGGGACACATCGCCGTGATCGAAGCGGGGGACACAACTGACGTCTCGATGCAGACGGAGCAAGCACAGCCGATCGGACAACGTTCAAGCTCGTGTGTCGGTATACAGATCAAAAAAACACTGGATCTCGGCTTTCGCAAAATCCGGATCGGTCTCGGCGATTCCGCGGTCTCCGATTTCGGACTCGGTGCGCTGCACGCGCTCGGTATGCGTTTCGTCGATGCGACGGGTGAGACGCTTGAACCCGGTCCTGAAACGCTTTCAAAAATCACGGATATCGACCGATCGGGTCTCGATCCCCGCATTGCGGAGACCGAACTGACGCTTTTGTATCACGGCGATGCGCCGCTGATCGGCGGAAACGATGCGCGTGAACAGGAAATCCTACGCATCGCATCCGTACTCGGAGCGGATCCTGCGATTCCGGGCAGCGGCGCGGCGTGCGGACTGGGCTTTGCGCTGTCATCCATAGGAGGAAGACTCCTTCCCGGCGCGGAGACGATACGCGATTGCATCGGATTCGATGCCGCGCTTGCTGACGCAGACTTTTACATCGGAGAATCCGGATCTGATCCTGCGCTGCTTCGGAGGTATCCGAACCTCAAAAGAGCGATCGCCTGCCCGGACGGGGAAGAACCGTCGGATGAAATGACCCGGGAAATGTTCGACAACACTGCCCTTCCGGCCCTTTGAAAAGACATTGCCAATCCGGCTGTTCTGTGATATACTGAACCATCAAATTTAGGGGGAACGAACGTATGCGCATGGTTGATCTGATCGAAAAAAAGGTAAATGGCGGAACGCTTTCAGACGATGAGATCCGCTACATCGTCAGTGGATTCACGGATGGTTCGATCCCGGATTATCAGATGTCGGCGTTCCAGATGGCGGTCGTGTTCAACGGCATGACCGATCGGGAAACGGCCGACCTGACGATGGCAATGATGCACTCCGGCGAGGTCGTCGACCTTTCGGACCTGCGCGGCGTGAAGGTAGACAAGCATTCGACCGGCGGCGTCGGCGATACAACAACGCTCGTCATCGCACCGCTTGTCGCGGCTTGCGGCGGTACGGTCGCAAAGATGAGCGGACGCGGGCTCGGGCATACGGGCGGCACGCTCGACAAGCTCGAGGCGATTCCCGACGTCTGCATCGAGCAGCCGATGGACCGGTTCAAAGAAATAGTGAACCAAATCGGCGTGGCTGTCATCGGACAGACCGGAAACCTCGTTCCCGCCGATAAGAAAATGTACGCGCTGCGCGATGTGACGGCAACGGTCCGCAGCATTCCGCTGATCGCTTCGAGCATCATGTCCAAAAAGCTTGCGGCAGGCACAGACGCGATCGTGCTTGACGTCAAGACCGGAACCGGCGCGTTTATGCAGACCGTTGATGAAGCGGAAAAGCTTGCGCACCTGATGGTCTCCATCGGCAAGCTCGTCGGACGCGAATGCGTTGCGGTCATCACCGATATGAACCAGCCCCTCTGCCTTGCGGTCGGCAACGCGCTGGAAGTGCGTGAGGCGGTGGAGCTGCTTTCGGGCAAGATCCCGGCAGGCGATCCGCTGTACGAAGTCTGCATGCTTCTGGGCGTACACATGATGCGTCTCGGCAAGCTTGCCGAAACCGAGGTCGAAGCGCGTGAAAAACTCGAATCCGCGCTGCATT
>CAMNHT010000002.1 GCA_946539625.1 uncultured Clostridia bacterium
TCGCCCGGCTCGGGCAGCGGCTCCATGGTGGTCTCTGCCTGCATGGGCGGCTGCTCTGCAGGCATGACCGGTTCCTGCGGTTTTGTACCGCGCAAGCCGCCCGTGCCGATCAGCAGCACAACGACAAGGATCACGGCTGCCGCGGAGACCGCGGTGAGACCGTACGCAAGCCAGCGGTGCGCGCGCTTTACCGGCTGTGGCTGCTCCGAAGGCGCTTCGGAAGCAGTCCGTTTCGGTTCCTTCCGGTTTCCGTTCAGCGCGGCGTCAAAGCGCGCCTGTGCCGCTTCCGGGATCGGTTCTGAGCACGGCTCGATGCGCGCGCCCTGCTCCTCGGCGTCCAGTATGATCGCTTCCTTCAGCAGTTTATCAAAATCTTTATTCCGCATAGCCGTTCTCCTTGCAAAGCTTCAGCACGGCACGGCGCGCGCGCATCAGGTACACGCGCACCGTCGCCTTCGAAACGCCGAGCGCCTTTGCGATCTCGCCGTCCTTTAGCTCGAGCAGATACTTATAACGCAGTACGTCCTTTAAGCTGTCCGGAAGCCTTGAAAACGCGTCCTTGACCTCGGCAACGGTGAGACAGCTGATCGCCTGTTCCTCGACGGACGCCGTTTCATCCGGCACGTTGAGCTCCTCCGTCGGCAGTGCCTGTGTTCCGTCCTTTTTCAGGCGATTCAGCGCGTTTCGTTTCGTTGCGGTCAAAAGATAGACCGCGCGGGCGTTTTCGGGCAGGCCTTTCAGCGTGTCGATCTTTTTCATGCAGCGCACGAACGTATCCTGCACGACGTCCTCCGCGGCGTTCGGTTCGCGCAAAATTCCGATTGCCGTACGCTTCATGCGGTGATAGTTCGACGCGAACAGATCACTTAGCATTGCGCGATCCGCTTCGCTTTCCAGAATCAGCAGCAGTAAAATCATCGGATAAATGTCCCCCTTTGACCTCTTTGCTTATTAGACAATCCGGCGGGCAAAAATGTTACATCGTTTTGGCAAAAAGTTTGCGGCAGCGGATCATAAGGCGCGACCCGAAAGATGCTTGCATTTCAATCGACTACCCCTCAGTCTCCTTCGGAGCCAGCTCCCCTGACAAGGGGAGCTCAGAATCGGTGGACGGCAGGGATGTTGTGTTCCGCACGATCCGTTATTGTGAAGCCTGACGGGATGCCGAGGGCGTCAGCCCCTACGAGTTTCACCGAATTGTAGGGGAATATCCCATTTCCCCGCGCCGCTTTTAAATCGCTTGACGGGGCGTCGGGGTCGACTTAACCACTCCACTACGTTCCGTATAGCGGTGCCGTCGCGTGTTGAATCACGCGTCACCATCTCCCCTACGGGCCGTTGGCGCAATCTTGCCCTTCCTGTGCAAGGGAGGGTGGATCGCGAAGCGAGACGGGAGGGTTGTCGTACCCCGTTCCGCTTCTCGGTAGACGGCAGTTTACTGTTTAGAGTGATAAGTTATGAGTTCGCCGGAGGCAAACGTTATGATTTGATTGCCTTGCTATGCAAACTGTAAACTCTAAACTGCTAATTTGCCGCAGGCATCATAACTCTAAACTCTCGTGTCACTCCTCCGCGTCCGGGAAGGAAAGATGCTTTTTGAAAAAGAAGATGAGAAACGGAATCGAAACGAGGAAGGTCAATAGATCCGCTGCCGCCTGCGTCGCCGTGATGCCCTCGAGTCCGAAGAGGTACGGCAGCAGAAACACGAGCGGCACGAAGAAGATCCCCTGTCGGCAGGAGGCAAGGATCGTTGCGCCGACGGCAAAGCCGAGCGATTGATAGAGCTGATTGACGTAGGTGGAAAAGCCCATCAGCGGGATCGTGACGCAGAGGAACCGCAGCATCATGCTTCCGATGCGCACGACCTCCGGATCGTCTCTGAACCACACCATGATCGGCTCGCGGAAGAACAGGACCGCCGCCGCGATCGCAAGACCGATCACCGTCATGGAAACCGTGGCGTACCAAAAGACCTTCTTTACGCGCGAATAGCGCTTTGCGCCGAAGCAGTACCCCGCGATCGGCTGAAAGCCCTGCCCGACGCCGAGCACGATGTGCCGCACAAACATATAGAGCTTGTTCGCAATCGAGATCGCCGCGACCGCCGCTGCGCCGAACGGCGCCGCCTGGATGTTGAGGAGCGCCGAGGACAGGCTTGCCATGCCCTGCCGGAACAGCGTCGGAACGCCCATGCGAACAATGCGCAGATAGACGGACGCCTTCCTTCCGATATACTTCGGACGCAGGCGCACGATGCTGCGGTCTCTGAAAAAGATGATCGCCATGATGACGAAGCTTGTCATCTGAGAAAGCATTGTCGCAAGCGCCGCGCCGGCAATCCCCATTTTGAACGTGAAGATCAGAAGCGGGTCGATAAACAGGTTCAGCACGCCGCCCGTAATCATGGCGATCATCGAGTACAACGCCTGCCCTTCGGACCTTAGGATATTATTCAGCACGAACGCCGACGTCATAAACGGCGCGGCGATCAGGATATAACGTGCGTAATCCACGGCATACGGAATGACCTCGTCGCGCGCGCCGATGAGATGCACCAGCGGACGCAGAAAGACCAGTCCCAGCACGCCGATCACCGCGCCCGCGATCACGCTCATCAGCGCGGCGGAGGTACCGACCTCGCTTGCGTCGTCCACGCGTCTCTGCCCGAGCATCGGCGAGATCAGGCTTGTTGCGCCCATGCCGATGCTGCCGCCGGTCGCCTGAATGATCGCCATCAGTGAAAAGACAACACCGACCGCCGCGGACGCCGCCGTGTCGATCTTTGCGACAAAGTACGTGTCCGCGGTATTGTAGATGACGGTGATGAGCTGGATCAGCACCGTCGGCGCCGCCTTTTTGAACAGCAGCCGCCCGATCGGCTCGGTCAGCATCTGCTGCCGCTGCTGTTCGCTGCTTACATGCATGCCCCGAAAAACTCCTTACCGTTCTGCTTCGATCGGCTCCCCTGCGCCGATCTCGTAATGGTACTGCACGATGCCGAGGTCGATCTGTGTGTACGGACCGGAAAGCGCTCTGACCGTCGCTCTTCCGTCCTTCCATGTGAAGCGGAAGCGCTGCTGATTGATCGCAGTGGGTGCAAGGAGTGCCGCCTCCACGCCTTTTCGGAACGAATCCGGCGCGTCTCCTTCGATCTCCGTCACGTCTTCAAAGGTCTTGCTCTTATGCGGCTTGCCGGGCTTTGAAGCGTAGCCGATCGAGATGATCGCGGCAAGCGCTTCGCCGTCGTTCAGAAGCTTTTTGACGTTTTTCTTTTTATACGAGCCCGCGATCCAGCAGGTATTCAGACCCAACGTTTCTGCAAGCAAAACAAGCCGCTCTCCGAAGTATCCCGCAAGGCGATAGAGATCGTCCGTATCGGGTCCCGCAAGTGCGATGTAATTGTCGGCGTTTTCGAACGCGCCGTAGCTTGCCCAAAGCCCCTTGACCGCGTTCGGGTCGTTCAAAACGAGGCGGATACTTAGACCGCTCTCTTCGTTGCACGCCGCGATCTCGTCCTCGAGAGCCTTTTTCACCTCGCCGTCGATCGGGCGCTTCAGATACTGACGCACGGAATGCCGCGCGTCGATCGCTTCACGGATCGTCATGGGTCTGTCCTCCCTTGTTTGCTGCTTCTATTATAGTATGCCGAGGTGTCCCTTGTCAAACGACAGCCGTTGCAAATCGCGGCGAAGTTCGGTATAATAGGGAAAAACAGGGAGGCAGATATGATCCGAAGCGTCATTTTTGATATGGACGGTCTGATGTTCGACACCGAGCTGCTCTACGTGCGCGCGCTCGAGGAATACGTGGGACCGAAAACCGGCGTCGCGTTCCCGCGCGAGAACATACTCCGTACGCTCGGCTGCAACCACGCGGATTTTCTGCGGTTGTTTCCGGAGCTGTTCGGAACCGCGATAAGCCCCGAAGAATGCACCGCGCTTGTCACCGAATGGATGACTGAGGAGATTCTTGAAAACGGCGTGCCGACGAAGCCCGGGCTGTACACGCTTTTGGACGCGCTGAAAGCAAACGGGATCCGCATTGCGCTTGCGACCGGCACAAGCCGTCCGATCGCGCTTGAATATCTCAGGCGCACCGATACGCTCCGATACTTCGACGCGTTCGCGTTCGGCGATCAGGTCACGCACGGCAAGCCGAACCCGGAGATCTTCCTGCTGGCGTGCGATTCCCTCGGCGCAAAGCCCGAAACCACCGCCGTCTTCGAGGATTCGATCAACGGTCTTCGGGCGGCGCATGCGGGCGGATTCTTTTCGATCTGTGTGCCGGATCTTGTCGATCCTCTGCCTTATCTCGATTTTACGCCGGACGCGGTGCTGCATACGCTCGACGAGGCGATCCCTCTGCTTCTCGATCCCCCCGGGGCGGATTGACAAATTTTACGGCGTTTTCTATAATAAGAACAGTTTACAGAGAGGGCAATGAAATGAACAGCAACCTGAAAAAAATGATTTACGCCGCGCTTTGTCTTGCGCTGTGCATCGTGCTTCCGTTTTTGACCGGAAACAACCGCATGCTCGGCAACATCCTTTGCCTGATGCACATTCCGGTGTTGCTGTGCGGGTTCATCTGCGGCTGGCCGTGGGGGCTTGCCGTCGGCGCGATCGCGCCGCTTCTCCGTTCGGTCACGATCGGCATGCCGCCGTTGTTTCCGACCGCCGTTGCGATGGCGTTTGAGCTTGCCGTTTACGGTCTCGTCAGCGGTCTTCTATACCGTGCGCTTCCGAAAAAGCTATGGGCGATCTACGTTGCTCTGATCGTCGCCATGCTTGCAGGACGGCTCGTTTCCGGCGCCGTGCAGTTCGCGTTCATGGGTCTTTTCCATACGCAGTATTCGATACAGACGTTCCTTACTGCGTCGTTTGTCACGCCGTGGCCGGGCATCATCATCCAACTCGTTCTGATCCCCGCAATCGTCTTTGCGCTCCAAAAAGCGGGGCTGCTCCCCGAAAGCAGTGTTAAACGGGAGTCGAGGTCATGAACGGACACGCAGAACATCCGGCGGAAACGACACATTTGCATTCGCATACGCAGACGAAGGAAGTCTCAAACCGTCTTTCCCGGGCGATCGGGCATCTCACATCGGTGAAAAAGATGGTCGAGGACGGGCGCGACTGCTCCGAAGTGCTTGTGCAGATTGCGGCGGTGCGCGCCGCGCTCGGCTCCGTCAGCAAGATCATCCTGAAGGATCACATCGAGCACTGCATCGTCCATGCCGTCGAGGAGAACGACCGTGAAGCGATCACCGAGCTTGAAAACGCCATTGACAAGCTGCTGAAATAAAACCAAATAACGGGAACAACACGCCGTTTGCATCCCCCCTCTGGGCTTGTGGACGGCATGTTTTTTTGATACGATATCAAACAAGAAATAACCTTGGGAGGTACGGATATGGCATGTTTTTTGGTTCCGATGGCGGAAGCGATCGTGACGACGGTCGTGCAGAAGGTCGTTGAAAAGAAGGAAAAAAAGGCGGGCGTCGAGACTGTCACGAGCGCCGACGGTTACAGAATGGAAACGCTTCCGTTCAGTAAAAAGATCGGTTGGCTGAACAAGCTCCTGTGGGGCGGTTCCGCGCTTTTAGCGTTCGAGCATCTCTGGCACGGTGAGATCGTTCCGTTCTTCCCGTTCCTCACGGCAGCGCAGGAGGGGCCGGAGGCGGTTTCCGAAATGCTCGGTGAGATGAGCACGGTGGGCGTTTCTATGGCGGCGCTGATCACGGTCGTATGGGTCGGCATGCTGCTCGTTACAAAACTGATGCAGAAGAAGGCGCTGAAGGCGATCCCTGCGGCAGAGTAAGGAGAAGCCCATATGACTCTGCTGGTTTCCTTATTTGCGGCGCTGATCACGACCGCGATCTGGTATAAAAGGCAGCCGGACAACGAAATGCGGCTCGGCATCCTCTGCTGGCTCTTCTGGGGCGCGTCGCTGATGTGGCTTGTCGACGCGATCTTCGAATACGCGGAAGCAGGCGCGGAATACTTTACGCCCGCGCTCAAAGACATGGCAAACGACCTGTTCCTCGGGCTTTCCGTCGTCGCGCTTGCCATGGTCATCTGGCTTGTCGTGCTTCTGATCAAAGACCCGAAGGGCGTCATCAGGGGCAAGCTCCTGAAGAAAAAGCAATAATCAAAGAAATATACCAAAGCGCTGGAGAAATCCTGCGCTTTTTTGATATAATTTCAAAAGCCATGTCCGACTTTTTGATTTTCGGGGCTCTTATAAGGTGAAACCGGTTTTTTAGAGGTAACTATGGAACAATACGAAGCATTCAACCGCGTCTATGACGCAACGCGCGACGCGCTTTTGCGTTGGCTTATTCCGCGCGTCCGGTCGAGCGCCGACGTCGAGGACCTGATGCAGGAGATCTATAAAAAGCTGTACCGGAAGATGAACGGGTTCGGCATTCGCGAGCCGGAAAAGTACGTGTTCGGCATTGCGAAAAAGGAGCTTGCGAAATACTACCGCCGCCATACGGTGCAGCAATCCAATGAAGCGCCGATCACCGATCAGCTTCCCGACGAGGGAGTAGAGCCCGAAGATATCGTGCTCGATCGCGAAGCGGAACGGGAGCTTTGGGATCTTATCAAAACGGAGCCGCTATTAAGCTATCAGGCGTTTACGCTGTATTACGGGCTTTCGGTTCCGACCGACGAGATTGCAAAGGAGCTGAATCTTTCGGAGGACGCCGTGCGAAAGCGTCTCTCGCGCACAAGAGCCCGTATCCGAGCCTATCTATCGGAGCAGAACCGTTCCGAAACGGAACAGAAAGGAGTTTGACATGAACGAAAAGGAATTGTTTGAAACCGTTATCAACAATCAAATCGTGGATGACGATAGGATAAAGCGCAATGTGCGTACGGAGACCCCGCAGAAAAGAACAGCTCTTGACCGTATCCTGACGCCGGTACTCACCGCGGTCGCATCGCTTGCACTGATTCTTACCGTGACCATGATGATCCCGCAGGCACGCGCCGAGGTGCTCTCGTGGTTCAGCCCGGCAAGCGCGCGAGACTATCTTTCGCAGGATCCCGAGGACCGCGAGCCGGTTCCGGAGCTGGACGCCATGATCACCGCAAAGGATCTGAATCACACTGAGATTAAGGTGAACTATTGCGCCGACGAACCGTACTGGCGGGAGATCGGCGAGAACTTCTCCGCCACGCTCGGCGAAACGGTCTACGACGGAAATGCGATCTACATCTCCATCGACTTCGACGGGCTGTCCGGCTATGCAATGTATGAAAACGAATGGGGCGCGGACATTCAGTCCGGCGAGCCTCTGCCGACCGTGCTGTCCGAAAAGGTCGCGCCTGAGATGGTGCACATGTTCCGCGACGATGACGCCGACGTCTCCGCCTATCTTTCCGGCGCAAGGGAGCAGTGGAACGGACCGGACAATTTCCTCCTGCTGACGCTTGCGGACGGAGAACAGCTTTCGGGCTGGATGGAGCTTGCAGGACGTCCGGTCGACTATGCGTTCCAGAAGGCGTACTTTGACGAATTCGGCTATCCGGAGCATTTTACGGAGGAATCGGCAAAGGCTTTGCGGGAACGCGGATGGGAACATGTGAAAACAAACGGCATGCGCGCCGTCGCAGACATACATATCGCAGATCCCTCCGAATACCGGTTCCGGCCGGACAACGGCAAAACGCTTGCCGATTACATCGACGCGGACGGGTATCTTACGCTGCATGTGAACTATCAGGCGTCGATCGACCACGGAGAAGAAACGGAGACGAAGCTCGACGTCGACCTCGGCACGGTCAGGGTGGATATGAAAACCTGCAAAGACATGAAGCGGCGCTATATCGAAATGCCCCCGGAGCCGATCACGCTTTCCGGTGAAGCCGTTTTTTGCGGAAACACGTTTGATGCCGAGAATCGGTTCAGTGTGACAAACTATACGGCAAGCCTCGACGGCGTTACGCTGCGCGTCACCTCTCCTGGCGTTGTCGACATCTTCGGCGTGCGTGACCTCAAGATTCTCGTGTCCATGCCGGACGACTGGAGCGAGGAGATGAAATATGCCTTTGCCCGGAATCTTTCCTTTGACACGGTGATCGACGGCGATCTTGTCGTGAACTTCGGCGGCACCGCGGAACGCACTGACACCGGGAACTATCAGTTGGATCTCCGCATTGCAGACGTGATCCCGTATAACCGCATCCACAGCATGCAGACGATCACGCTGACGCCGGCGCTCGATTTCATGACCGGGGCACATATCTACAAGGTCCTGCCGGATGGGTCGCAGGAGCTTGTGAAAACCGTGCCGATCGCGCCGGACGGGTCGTTTTCCGAAAGCTCCGTGGAACGCGGAACGCCGGTCAGCTACAGTGGTGACCGGACCGTTTTGAAGGACTTTGCGATCACGCTGAAGGTCAGCAACGAGAAGTAACAGTCGGGAGCGGCAGCAAACGCCGCTCCTTTTTCTTGTTGAAAAATGTCGTATATATTCCGTTGTTCCCTTGCCTTTCACGCGCCGCTGTGTTATGATAAAGGAGCAAATTTCATACGGAGGACTCTGATCGAAATGAAGATCGCGATCATCGGCGGTACCAACATCGAAACGCTCCCGATCCGTTACCGGGAGCAGGCAGTTTCCACGCCTTACGGCGACGTCGTCGTGTTTAAGGGCAAGCTCAAGGAGGGCAACGAAGTCATTTTCCTTTCCCGTCACGGCATTCTGTATGCGCACGATCCCGGAGATATCAACTATCGTGCCAACGTCTATGCGCTGCATCAGATCGGCGTCACCCACGCGATCGGCGTGACCTCGGTCGGCGCCTGCGATTACTCGATGCGGCTCGGTGAGTACTGTCTCATCAACGACTTCATGGACTTCACCAAGGGCCGTCCTTCCTCGTTCGAGCGCGAGCACCGTCCCTTCCTGCACACCGGCATGGAGAATGTATTCAGTCCTTCCCTCAATGAAACGCTTGAGGAACTCATTCAGCAGCACGGACTTCCGTATTCCGGCAGAGCCGTCTACGCCTGTCTCGAAGGTCCGCGTTTTGAGACCGCCGCGGAAGCGCGCGCGCTGCGCATGCTCGGCGCACAGGTCGTGGGTCAAAGCATCGTGCCCGAAGCGCCGCTGTGCCGCGATCTCGGCATCGAATACGCCGCGCTCGGCATGATCACCAACTACAGCACAGGTATGACCGGCGTGGTCAATGACGTCGTGATTGAGCACGTCATGGACGAGAACCGCGAGGACATCTTCACCCTCTGCTTCGATCTCATTCGCCGTATGACCACCTACGCCGAAGCGTAATCCCAAAATAGCATCAGCGCCCCTTTGCCTGAGGGGCGCTGTTTTTACGTTTACGATCTGCGTTTACGGAACAGGTATTCGTCCAGTTCCTTTTTCACCGAATCGGGAATCTCGCGTCCGACCGGACAAACAGCCGAATCTGCCATGCGACGGACAAATTCCGTTATGAACGCGACGTCCTTTTCCATCCGCTCCATCGAGAGCACATCGGGTCGGTCGAACCGGCAGTGGATCGGCGCGACGTTCGCGCCGGCGATCCGCGCAAAGGAAAGCGCCGGTACCCCCTTGTCGGCAAACGGCGTGGAATCGCTCGAGTATACGCCGGTCTTCGCTTCGACCGGGAAGCCGAACTCTGCGCCCATATATTCGATGTAGTGCGCCAGCTTCTCCTCCGCCGAGACCCGCGCAAGGAATTTCCCCATGATCGTGCCGATCATATCCAGATTGACGTTCAGCGCAATCTTCTCCATCTCCGCTTCATGGTCACGCACGTACGCTTTGGAGCCCAAAAGTCCGCGTTCCTCGCTGCCGCAGAAGACGAAGCGCAGGCCGTAGTTCATCGGCTTTTTGCGCAGCGCATCCATCACGCCCAAAAGTCCCGCACAGCCGGTCATGTTGTCGTAGGAGCCGTGGGAAAGCGCGGTGGTGTCGTAATGCGCACTCAGCGTGATCCATTCGTCGCGCTTTCCGGGAATCTCGGCAACGACGTTATGCGAAGCGCCTTCGTACTCACGCTGCCGGATCGCAATTCTGACGCGCTTTGTTTTGTTTTTGACAAGCTCCACCGCCGTGGAAACGTGCAGCATCGCGCAGAGCACCTTTCGTTCGTCGCCGACGACGGCGGCGCGCAGATCGCGCTCGTCGATATCGCGGTTGCCGTTATGCAGATCGCCGTATTGGAACAGAATACCCTTTGCGCCGGCCTTCATAAGATCCTGATAGCCGAAAAATCCGACGCCGGACGTATCTAAAAGCACGATCCTGTCCTTTGCGTCGGCGACGGAGACCTTGTCCATCGCAGGCATATAATACAGCTCGCCTTCCATCTCGCCGCTGCCGCAGCAGAAGCACGCCTTTGCCGGGATCTCCTTTCCGTCCGCATACACATGCGCTTCCTCGATCTCGCCCATCGGAACGGGGAACGATTCGAGGCGCGCCGAAACGCCGAGCGAAAGACAGTGCGCCTTCAGGTATTCCGCAACGCGCAGCTCCTCCGGCGTACCGCTTGCGTGAACAAAATCCGTGTCTTTAAAAATCTGTCTGTATATGCTTGCTTTCATTTCGTTTTTTCTCCCTTACAGGATCCGAAGCGACTTTGCTTCACCTTCATAGGTCCAGTGCAGCACGATGCCGTTGTCCGCATCGACGGAAACGTCGGTCGCGTTTTCCATGAGATCACGGACATGACGGAACTGCTCCTTTTTCTCATCCGTGTAGGCGTTCAGCGCGTCGCTCGTTAAGAGCATGCCGCCGAGGAGTGCATTGACCGTATAGAGCTTTTCCTTCTCCTCCGGGGTCAGAACGCAATTCCCTTCGCGCAGGAAGAACACATCGGGATCGCCCATGAACGCGCGTCCGGTGAGCTCGCGGCGGAAGACCGTGTCCTCGATGGACTGCTTGGTGGAAACGCGCTCGCGGTGCGTGATCTGCATGTACTTCTTGTCGTTCCAGTCAAGGCCCACGTCACAGCCTACGCGGCAGTATTCGACGATGCCGAATGCCGGCCAGAGCGGAACGCCGCAGCCTAAGATCTGCTTTCCGCGGCAGGCTTTCCGGAGAATATTCATCGCCCGGCACATGCGCGCCGCGCGCGATTCTGTCTCCGTGCCGAACGGCGCAGCGCCGTAGAGGAAGTCGAGCTTCACGAGGTCAAAGCCCCACTCGTTCAGCACGCGGTCGAGGAACTTCTCGACATACGCGACGACCTCGGGATTGTCGATGTCCAGCGAGTAGAACCCGCCCCAGTTACTGCCGTTGCACCACGGCTTGCCGTCGTGTAAAAGCAGCCAGTCCGGGTGCTCTTCGAGGATTTTCGAACCCTTTTGGCACACGAACGGCGCAAGCCACAGCCCCGCGCGGAAGCCCGCCTGATGGATCGCGTCTGCGGCGTTTTTCAATCCGTTCGGGAATTTCTTTGCGTCCGGTACGAGCCAGTCGCCGACCGCGGTTTCCCAGCCGTCGTCGATCTGGAAGAGGTCGCCGGGCCGAAGCAGCGTCTTTGCGCCGACGAGGTCGTCGGTGATCGTCGCATCATTGATATCCTGATAGCGGTTGTACCAGCTCGAATAGCCGAACTGCTTTTCAGAAACGAGCGGCTTTACGTCCATTGCGGAAAACCATCCGTCAAAGACCTCGTCTTCCGTTCCCTCGGCAATATAGAGATCGAACGCGTGGAACTCGCCGTTTGCTTTCATGCCGGCACAGTCACGTTCCAGTGTCAGAACGCCCTTATTCGCATCGTAGGTGAACAGCGTATAGCCCGGGATCTCGTCGAGCGAGCCGAACAGCAGGAACTGTTTGCCGTTTCTGAGATAGCACCACGATTCGCCGTGTGTGATGCCCTTCTTATAGGGATACTTCACAAAATGATAGTCGCCGTAGCGATTGATCGAAAACGCCCCGCGTAAAAAGCACGGCAAGTGCTTTAAGCCCTTTGTGCGTCCGTGGATATCGTATTCCGGGCTGTACGTCCAGTTCTGATACCCGTTATGAAAGATGCGCGTCGTTTCCTTTGCGGGAAGATTGACCGTTGCCGTGACCTTCTTCAACCGTGCGTTTTTCAGCGGCACGCATACGTGCACAACGCCGTCGGCTCTGACGCTGCCGGTGATCGGCGCGCCGTTTTCCGTTTCAACCTTGTAGTTCAGGATTCGTTCCATACCGTTATTCTCCCTCCGTGATGGTAAAGTGGATCGAAACCGGAGCGGTCTGCTCCGAGGATATCGTAAGAACGCCTTCGCCGCCGTGTCCGACGGTCTTCACGTATGTACCGGTCATGCCGCCCTCGGCGGTCGCGACATCGGGACCTACAATCGCGAGATCGCCCGAAACCGCAAAGCGGATCGGGAGCTGTGCGTACGGCGCAAGGTTTCCGTTTCCGTCAAGCACGCGGACGCGCACCGCCGCCGCGTCATACCCCTCGCCCTCTTTCAGCTCGGTTCCGCCGACCTTGACCTCCAGATGCAGTTTTTTGTTCGGCTTGCAGAGCACCGACGCGACCACCTGCTCGCCGTTTATCGCGTCGAAGCGCCATTCGGTCGCCGAGCCGCCCCAGTTGCCGACGTATTTGCCGTATAGCTCCTCGCCATCCGCCCATGTGAGATGATAGCGCTTCATGCAGTAGAACATGCGCAGTTTATCCGCAAGCGGCATCTTGTCGATTCCGTAGCGTGCCGCCGCAAGAAGCTCGCGATGCAAAAGCTCCTCCTTCTTGCCGGTGATGCCCTCCTCACTGATCAAGAGCTGCCCGATGAGATCGTCGATCTTTACCGGCGGATGCTGAAGTCCCTTCCACGGTTCGGGCGAAAAGATCTTCACGAGCTTGTCGTTTTTGTACAGCGCAACGCGTTCGGCGTTCGTGAACGCCCAGATCTCGCCGATCTCGCCCGCGGGGTAGTCGCCGATGCACATCGGTGTACCGAGCGCCAGCACGGGCGTTTCGTCGCCCTGGCTTGCGTACGCGGATGCGGCAAGCTTCGGATTGCGGAACGCGTCCATCACGCCGTGGTAGCACACGCGGTCGCCTGAGCCGAAATCCTTGTGCGTCGGATAGTCGAACATGCACCAGCCGAAGCACCCCGCGTGCTCGCCGGAGGCAGTCGCCGCGTCGAGGGTGCGTGCGTGGCGCAGCGCGTGCATCTGCCGCTTGCTCCACGGATCGTACGACTTGGTCGGGAACATGTGTCCGGAATGCTCGGAGATGAGATACCCCTTCTCCGGGTCTGTCGTGATCTTGTCCTTTTTGCGGATCGGATCGTCGAAATCGAACGGTTTGAAATCGTTGTAGGCGTAGACGTCCTCTAAAAGATTGCTTTTCACAAGATACCGCACGCCGGAGGTCTGCCGCGACGGGTCAAGAAAATGCGCAAGCCTGTTGGTCTCTTCATACAGCTTGTCGTTGTCGCGGCTCTCGTTGATGCGCACGCCCCACAGCACGATCGAGGGGTGGTTGCGATACTGGATCACCATCTCCCGCACGTTGTCGATCGCCTGCTTCTGCCAATTGTCGTCGCCGATATGCTGCCAGCCCGGGATCTCGGTAAAGACCAGAAGTCCCAGCTCGTCGCACGCGTCTATGAAGTACCGGCTCTGCGGATAATGTGAGGTGCGCACGGCGTTGCAGCAAAGCTCTTCTTTCAGAATCCGCGCGTCCTCCCGCTGCAGGCGTTCGGGCGCGGCATAGCCCATGTACGGGTACGCCTGATGGCGGTCGAGCCCGCGCATGAACGTACGCTTGCCGTTGAGGTAGAATCCGTCCTTTCTGAACTCCGCTGTGCGGAAGCCGAAGCGCGTTCTGATCACGTCAACAGACTGCATATCCGCGTCGTACAGCGTCGTTTCGAGGGTATAGAGATTCGGCCCCTCGCATGTCCACGGCAGCGCGTCTGGTGCGCGCACGGTCGTCGTCCATACGAACAGATTCTCCGGCGCTTTCACGACCGAATCGGAATTTGCGTCGGCGTTCTGCCCGATACATTCGCCCGCGGCGTTTAAGATCCGCTGACGCACCATGGCTGCCTCGCCGGAAACAGTGGTCTGTACCTTTGCGGTATGCAGGTCCGGCGTCTGTACGAACACGTTAGCGATGCAGGTCTTGTTTCGCACGTCGAGCCACACGTCGCGATAGAGCCCGCCGTAGGTCAAATAGTCAATCACATAACCGAACGGCGGGATCTCGGGATTTTCGGTCGAATCAAGCCGCACGGCGACAAGGTCCGTGCCGTCGAGCCGCACGGCGTCCGTGATCTCCAGGCGAAACGCGGTGTAGCCGGTGCGATGCGTGATGAGCTCCTTGCCGTTTATAAACACCGTCGCGATATGCGCCGCGCCGTCGAACTGCAAAAAGAGGCGTTTGCCGCGATACGACTCATCCAATGCAAGCGTTTTGCGGTAGCCGTAAATGCCTTCGTAATCCTCCGGTCCCGCGTAGTGCTGCGGGATCATGCGCGGATTGTGCGGAAGCCGGACCGGCTCGCCGTCGCCTTCGCCGAGGCGGAAGCCGTTTGTCCACATCGGGGTAAATTCCCAACCGTTACAGAGCTTTTTCATCCAAGCGGATCCTCCGATATTAAGATACTTTATTGTACCATGAATCCCCCTGCGAAACAAGGCGAAACACAGAAAAAGCGGGCGGAAAATCCCGCCCGCTTTTGCGATTGATTGCTTACTCTTCGCCGTAGATGAGGTTCTTTTCCGTCTCCGGATCGAAGAAGTGCATCGCCTTGCCTTCGAAGGTGATGTACAGGTCCGCGCCGGCGACAAGATGATCACGCTGCTGCTGATTGAGGTCGATGGTCGGAACGCGCACGATCCAGCGGGTACCGTCCTCGCTGACGACGTGCAGATGCAGCTCGCTGCCCATCATTTCCTTGACTTCCAGCGTGCAGGGGATCGCGTTCTCCGCGGGACCGTCTGCAAGCACAATATGCTCCGGACGTGCGCCGAGCAGGATCTCCCTGTCCGTGATACCTTTGTCCGCAAGGAGCTTCGCCTTTTCGCCGGTGACTTCGATCTTTGCGCCGCACGGCTTGACGAAGTATCTGCCGCCTTCTTTGACGAGGTTCGTCTTCAGAACGTTCATCTTCGGTGCGCCGATGAACTCCGCAACGAACAGGTTGCTCGGCTTCTCGAAGACTTCCATCGGGGTGCCGACCTGCATGATGTAGCCGTCCTTCATGATGACGATACGATCGCCGAGCGTCATAGCCTCGGTCTGGTCATGCGTGACGTAGATGAACGTGGTGTCCAGCTTCTGACGGAGCAGGATGATCTCGGCACGCATCTGGTTTCTGAGCTTTGCGTCGAGGTTACTGAGCGGTTCGTCCATCAAAAAGACCTTCGAGTCACGGACCATTGCACGGCCGATCGCAACACGCTGACGCTGACCGCCGGACAGAGCGCGCGGCTTTCTCATCAGGTACTGGGTGATGCCGAGGATCTCCGCGGCGTTCGTGACCCTTGCGTAGATGACGTCCTCCGGGACCTTCTTCAAGCGCAGAGAGAACGCGATGTTGTCATAGACCGTCATATGCGGATACAGCGCGTAGTTCTGGAAGACCATCGCGATGTTGCGGTCCTTCGGCTGCAGGTCGTTGACGACCTCGCCGTCAATCTCGATCGTACCGCCGCTGATCTCTTCAAGACCCGCGACCATACGGAGCGTGGTGGATTTGCCGCAGCCGGACGGACCGACGAACACGACGAACTCCTTGTCCTTGATGTCAAGATTGAAGTCGTGTACGGCAACAACGTTGTTATCGTAAACCTTTTTTACGTTTGTAAGTTTTACACTTGCCATATCGGTATACTCCTTTTCTTCACGTTAGAGTTCGGGCTTAACCCTTGACCGCGCCGCCCGTGACGCCTTCCACATAGTATCTCTGCAGGCACATGAACAGGATCACGACCGGGATCGCGACGACCACGCCGCCCGTACAGAACATAGTGTACTTTTCGCTGATCAGCGTTGACGTAGACAGCCAGTTCTGCAAGCCGACCGCGACGTTCCACGCCTGTGAAGAGTCCGGGTTGGTGATGTACTTCGCGAAAATGAAGTCGCCCCAAGGCGCCATGAACGCCGTCAATACCGTATAGATGACGATCGGCTTCGCAAGCGGCAGGATGATGCGGAACAACACCTGCGCTCTGGTCGCGCCGTCGACGCGCGCCGCTTCGTCCAGCGATTTCGGGATCGTATCGAAGAAGCCCTTGGATACGTAGTAGCCCATACCGGAGGATGCGCAGTAAACGAGGATCAAGCCCGGTACCGCGTGATCCAATGCAAGGTTGAGGTCTTTCAATACCTGATACAGAATGATCATGGAGAGCATGCCCGGGAACATGCCGAGGATCAGCATGAACTGCATCATCGGCTTACGCATCTTGAAACGGAAACGCGAAAGCGTATAGGACATGCACAGCACGATGATCGTCTGTACGACCGCGACGACGACCGCGATGATGAAGGTGTTCAGGTACCATCTCGGGAACTCCGTCTCCGTGAACAGCTTCACATAATTGTCGAAGCCGAACTTGATCTGCAGACCCTCTTTGCCCGCGATGCTGCCTTCGGGGTTGACGAACAGATAGCGCGTCATGCCCGTCGGCTGGATGCGGAAGGACTGTACCACGATGCAGAAGAACGGGACCAGCCAGATAACGCTGATGATGATCAGGATCACATAGATGACCGTGTTGCTGATCCTGGACATCGCCTTCATGCCCATGTGCTGCTTCATGCTGTCGGTGTCCTCGACGACCTTACCCGATTTGTAAACGCTGCGCGCAATGAACAGCGCGAGAACGCCGATCAGAATGCCCAGAACGCCGAGCAGAACGAAGATGAAGTTATCCGTCAGATACTTTTGCGAGAAGGTCCACATCGGCATAAACCGATTGACAAACAGGAAGACGCCGCCGAGCGTGATCACCGCGCCGACTGCCAGCAGTATGATCGCTGCAAGTGAATGTTTGTTTTTCATTGGAAGTCCTCCTCATTCTTGACCGAGGGCAGCAGTCCGTAAACGATCAGCGAGATCACGGATACCACGATGAACACGAGGATACCGATGACAGACGCCAGATAGTACTGCGCGCCGTCCTCGCCGAAGCCCTTCTGCGTGATATTGAACAGCCACGTAATCAGCAAGTCGGTGTCGCCGGGGTTGCCTGCGCCGTTGCTCAGATTGACGTGCGGTCCGCCGCCGGTCAGCAGATAGATGACGTTGAAGTTGTTCATGTTGCCCGTGAAGCTCGTAAGGAGGTACGGACCGGTGATGAACAGCATGTAAGGAAGCGTGATCTTAGAAAACTGCTTCCAGCCGCTCGCGCCGTCGATCTTGGCGGATTCGTAAAGGTCCGCCGGAATGTTCATCAAAATACCCGTTGCGATCAGCATCAGGTACGGGATGCCGATCCAGATATTGATGATGATGACCATGATACGCGCAAGCGTCGGATCGCCCCAGAAATCGACCGCCTGTTTCAGAACGCCGATATCCAGCAGGAAGCCGTTGAACAGACCGTTCAGCGTAAACATCTTGCTGACGTACAACAGAGAAATGAACTGCGGGATCGCGATGGTCATGATCAGGATGGTTCTCCAGACCTTCTTTAAGTGGATGCCCTTCTTGTTGATCATCATCGCGACGCCGATGCCCAGGAAGTAGTTTGTAAACGTTGCAAAGAATGCCCAGATCAGCGTCCACAGAAGGATCTCGCCGAACGTCGCCGAGTAGTTGACGCCGCCGACGTCCCAGGAGAATAGGGTCTTGAAGTTCTGCAGTCCGACCCAATGGAACAGATTGGTGTAATAACCGTCGTTGTTGGAGCTGTAGTTGGTGAACGCGACCAGAATCATGAACACGATCGGCATGACCGTGAACAGAAGAATGCCCGTCGTGGGAAGCGCCAGCAGTGTCTTATAGAACTGATCGTCCACCATGGAACGCAGGTCGTCCTTGCCGCTCTTGAGCTTCTTTCCGCTCCTTAAGATCTGCTCGGCAAGCTTGTTCTGCTTGACGTTCGCACGCCATGTGTAGATGAACGCGATGATGAAGAAGATCGTCAAAACGCCGTACAGCAGAATCTTGAAGGAGTTGTCCCCGTAAACGACGCTGTATGCGTCCAGCACCTCGTTGTAAACTTCATGCTTTCCGACCGTACCGAGCGTACCGAGCTGAGAAAGGTACTTCCCGCCCATCAGGATCATGTAGCCGATAAAGACCACTTCCATCAGCAGGAACAAAAGTCCTCTCAGAATCTGTCCGCGTGCAAGGTTGCCGAAGCCCATAACCAGAAAAGAGATCTTCGTTTTCCAGTCGCCGTTTACAAAGGTCGTCCAGATGTCCTTGACCTCGTTCGCAACGGCAAGACCGATCTTCTTGAAGAACTGACCGATCTTCAGGAATCCTTTTCCGATCGTTTTCGGTATGGAAGTAAAGAAGCTGCGGAGGCGATAGACGAATTTCTGCCACTTTGACAGCTTCAGATATTCCAATTCGTCATTCAGTTTCATAAGAAACCCCCTTTAATCTAATCCTTAAAAAAGCAGCCGGAGTCAATTTACATAGACTCCGGCCGGATTCAGTTTACAGTTCAGCCAAAGTCATTCGGTTGAATACTCTGGTTTCTTAGTTTGCCTCAACCAGCGTGATCATGCCGGTCGCTTCTTCAAAGTGGATCTTGTAGGTGCCGTCTGCTTCGACAACGCAGTTGTCGCCGCCCGCGACGCCGTCCTTACCGTAGTTGACGTCCCAGCTTGCGCCCTGGCGGACTTTGAATTCTTCGCCCGCGTGGAGCTCCATTGCTTCGGTCTCAAAGATACCCGGTTCGACTTCGGTCATCGGGAAGTCGGTATCCCACATCGTGCCGCCGATCGCACCGATCGCGCTCCATGCGGTCTTCTCTTCTTCGGTCATGTTGAAGAGAGCGGTGATCTTTGCATAGTAGTTGTCGAGTGCCGCCTGGAGGCCTGCCTCATCGGTTGCCGCCTTGACGTCATCGCCGATAACCTTCGCGATATCCCACCATGCGCCGTGGATCTGGCCCTGCGGGATGGAATATTCGTTCTGCTTGAGCAGCGCCGCGAGGCCCGGGTTGGACTGGACCGCTTCGGAGTTCTGCGCATTCAGGTTGGACGGACCCCAGCTGAGCTCATTGAAGCGCTCCATCTGGCGATCTTCGTCGGTGAGGTACTGCGCGAGTCTGTGCAGTGCAGCAGCGCGGACAGCGTCCGTCTGCGGCTTGACGCCCATCAGCTTGCAGCCGTTGAAGGAACCGAGGTGATACTCCTTGCCGTCCACTTCGAAGGAGGGCAGGTCCGTAACGCCCATATGGTCGCCGAGCAGCTTCTGAATTGCGTCATAGTTCCAGGTACCGGTGACAACGATCGCAGCGTCGCTCGCGAATTCGTCGCCGGAGGAGGAAGAAACGTGGCACTTGGAATCAACCAGCTTCTTGAGGCCCTTGACAGCGATCAGACCCTCGGGGCTGTTGAACGTATCCTTCACGGAGATGAAGGAGCCGTCGTCGCCGGTGGTCCACTCAGATACGCAGCCGGTTGCGAAGAACCAGGACGCAATGTACCACGCAGAGGTGTTCGTCTCGAACGCGAAGAACTTGTTCGCCGCTTCGCAGTCCGCGATCAGCTTTTCAAGAGAATCGACGTCTTCCTCGGGGATGACGGACTTATCATAGTACATGAAGTAGCCGTTGTCCGAGGTCAGCGGGTACGCATACATCGTGTCGCCGGAAGTTGCCGCAGCAACAACGCCTGCATCGTTCGCAGCACGGACGGTCTCGGTCGCCTTGGTGCCGAGCTTATCCAGAGCGCCGCCCTGTACGAGGCGAGCAAACTGGTCCTGCGCAAAGCAGTAGATGTCTGCGCCGGTGGAGATGTCAGCGAGCATCTGGTCCGCGCTCGTCGCTTCGGAAACACCGTTGACGTTTGCGACAAACTTGATGCCGTCACTGTTCGTGTTGTTGTAGTTCTCGATCTGCGTCTTGGTCAGATCGACAGCCGCTTCGCCGACCCATACGTTGATCTCGTACGTGCCTGCGAGCTCGCTCGTGCCCGCGGGCTGTTCGCCGCCCTGCTGCGCGGGCTCATTGCCCTGCTGCGCAGGTTCATTGCCCTGCTGTGCCGGTTCCTGCGTCTGCGTCTTGCAAGCGACCAGAGCAAGCACCATTACGAGTGCGAGCAGAATTGCCAATGTTCTTTTCATAGTTTCCCTCCTATTATTTTTGATACTCGCTTCCGAATACCGGAATGAAAAGAATCCCATCCGGAACCGCCGGAACGCATTCGGATACGCCCCCACAATCCCATGATGTACCTATAATATACTCACTTTTGTGCCCGTTGTCAACCGATTTTCATCAAAAGAAGTCGGGTTGTACAAACATTTTTCAGTCCTGACGATTGAGAAGTCCGTCGTCGATCTTGCCCCACGCGCCGTTGCCTGCGCCTGCGCATCTGACGGAAATGCCGACCGTGACGGTCTGTCCCGCCTGTACTTCGATCCCTTCAACCGTCTGCGTATCCCAGTTGCCGTAGGACGTGATCTGCATCGGCGTGCGTCCCGCCTCAACGCCGTCTACCAGTGCATAACAGAAGATCTCCGTGTCGCCCGCGTCGCCGCCCATGATCGAGATCGTAAATGAATAAGTACCCGCAGGCAGATCCGTTACCTCCTGGAACAGCGAGAAGTCGACCGTTCCCTGTCCCGCGCTCCAGAAATGCATGTGGTATGTGCCGTTCAGCGAGTCGGTGATCTTGTCCTCGACATAGAGCTGGTCCGCGCCGCCGCGATCCTCCGTCTGCCACGGTTCGAGCGCGCCGTCCTCGAAGCCGAAGTTTTTGAGATAGTTGAAGTAAACCATCGAGACCGTCGCGTGCGCCGTCATTCCCTCCGCCGTGCCGTTGATCTCATAGGTCTTTGCACCGCCCGCGTACATCTGCGCGATATCGGCGTCGGTGACGTTCCACTCGACCGGGACCGGCTGAAGCTCGTTGCTGTTCAACACTGCGTCGACCGTTTCGGGAAGCGCAATCGTACCCTTGAGATCAAAGGTCAGCGCCGTGTCGCGAATGGCGTCCGCCGCTTTTTCGACCTCGTTGCCGTAGCGCACAAGATTCCACACACGCAGCGACTCCAGCGGCTTCCCTTCCGCGTCGAACATTGCCTGATTGTCGACCGCGCAGCCGCCGAACCACTTGCCCGCGTCCTCCGGATCGTAGCCGCCCGCGAAGCTTGACGCCCAGCCGGAGCCGAAGGTCTCCCACTTTTCGTGGTTCGATTCCCAGGACTCCGTGCCGACCGTAATCCACGTGCCTTCCCAGTAGACCACGCCGATACCGTTTTTGACTTGCGCGACCGTGTCGATGACGTTGCGGACGTGGTTCGCCTGTCCCTGCACGGTGAACGGATAATCCTTCACGATGTTCGCGGTCTCGCCGGAGATCGTATTGCCCGAGAAATCCGTGTCGTCCGGCGTATATGGATACGAGGTCTCCATGACCATGACCTTTTTGCCGTAGGTCTCGGCGATCCCGTTCAGCACGTTCGCAAGGTTTTCAAGCGTGCCGTGCCAGAACGGATAATAGGAAGACGCAAACACGTCGTAATCGACGCCGAATACCTCCAGTTTGTTCGCATAGCCGTCGTACGCGCCGACACGCTCTGGATTTGCGATATGTACGGCGACGAGCGCGTCCGGATATGCCTCGCGGACCGCCTTGCTTCCCGCGTTCATCAGCCGAGCAATGTTTTCAAAGTGCGTCTCGCCGCACAAGCTGCTGTTCGTTTCGTTGCCGATCTGCACCATGCCGACGGCAACGCCCGCTTCCTTCATCTGCGTGAGCGCGTCAAGCGTGAATGCATAGAGCGCGTCTGCCTTTGTCCGCACGTCCATATCCTTCCACGCAAGCGGTACCATCTGTTTGCCGGGGTCCGCCCAGAAATCGGAATAGTGAAAGTCCACGATGAGCTGCATGCCGTACTGCGTTGCGCGCTTGCCGATCTTGATCGCTTTTTCGACGTCGCAGTTGCCGCCGCCGTAGCCGTTTCCGTTCGCATCGTACGGGTGATTCCATACACGTACGCGGATGTGCGTGATCCCGTTCTCCGCAAGAGTTTTGAAGACGTCCTGCTCCTCACCCGCGAAGTTATAATACTTCACGCCGCTCTCCTCCTCGGCGATAACCGAGGAAGCGTCCATGCCCATAATAAACCCGTCGGGCAGGTTCTCTACCTTTTTCACGTATAACGTGCTTCCCTCAATCTTCTCCGTCGTGATCACGCTTTCCGTCCCGGTCGCGCTTCCCGCGCATCCCAGGAGCATCATCGTTGCCAGCAGCAATGCGATCCACCTCTGTTTCATGTTCGTCCTCCTGTTGTCCCAATTTCAAAAAATGCTGCGCGATCACGATCGCAGCGTTATCCGGTTCGCCGATATGCGCGGAGCCGGCGTTGAAGAACAGATAGCTCCGTTCCTCCAAAAAACAGTTGATATATGCGCTTCCGGGCGTGAAGCCGGTCTCCTCATCATAGATCAGGACACCGTACGTCTGCCCGTTCGATTCATAGAACGAAGCGCCCGGGAAATCCGCCGGGTCGATCGGCGCGAAGAACGCAAGATTCTCCTCCGCCATGGATTCCGGCAGCAGATACAGATCGCCCTTCAGGACCTGATCCTCGTCGATCAGCGCGTATCCGAACAGCGACGCCTGGACGTATTCGATGCCGTCCGGCAGTCCCTCCGCTTCGAGCGCGCGTTCGAGCCCGTCGCTGTTCAGCACCGGTGCGGCGGCGTACAGGCGAACCTTGCGCGCGTCGGGCGCGTTGGTGACGAGGCTCAGGATCCAGCCCCAGAAAATGACGGACAGCAGCGCCCACAACAGGTAGCGGTGCCAGTTTCGCACAATTTTTTTAATCATCGACGTTCACCTCGAATGCGACGATGAAATCGTACACCGTCTCCACCGTGCCGGAAAACGCGTCCGGAAGCTTGTCCGCAAGCGCTTCGTTGACCGAAAGCATCCGTTCGTGCCCGTCCTCGGTCATGCGGATCTTCCGCATCGTGACGCCGTTCCGGACGCGCCGCACGTCGCCGGTCTTTTCAAACCGCCCGCTTTGTGCAACACGCGGCTCCTCAAGCATCAGTCTCAAATGCCGCTGCTCGGCGTTTGCCTCGCTGAACGCGCCGTGCAGAAGCGTGATGACGGTCCACCCCGAAAGGATCGACGTTCCGACCGTCAGAGGCAGCATGGTCCGCAGGTTCCGCCGCGTTGCGAACACGCAGAACAGGACGCAGGCGGAAAGTCCCAACACGCCGATGATCAGCATGACGATCAGCGCGCGCTTCCGTTTTCCGTTTGCCGGGATCAGCATATCCCAATGATATAATTCCGTTCGTTCCATATCAAAGACAGTATACCACGTTTCTCGGCACAAAGAAAGAGCATCCTTGACAAACGCATGAAAAAAATATACGATTATAAAAAAGAATGCAAAGGAGCTGACATCTTTGAAGGTCATTCTGAAATCCGCTTTTGCACTGATGCTTGCGGCAGCGCTGCTTCTCGCTCTCGGCTGTAAACAAGCACCCGCACCGGAACCGGAACCCGCTGCCGATACGCCCGCGCCTGTCGAAACCGAAGCGCCGCAGGAGACCGAAGCCCCGCCCGCCGAAGAGATCGCGGTCACCGACGCGAAACTTCTCGGCGCATCCTCCGCGCCGGACAATGCCCGCGTATTCTATGAGATCTTTGTGGGCTCGTTCTCAGACTCGAACGGCGACGGGATCGGAGATCTTCGGGGCATTATCAACCGCATGGATTATCTGAACGACGGCGATCCGAATTCCGGCAAATCGCTCGGTATCGAAGGCATCTGGCTGACGCCGGTCTATGCTTCGCCTTCCTATCATAAATATGACGTTGCGGATTACTACGCGATCGACGAAGAATTCGGTACGCAGGCGGACCTCGACGATCTGATCGCGGCCTGCCACGCACGCGGCGTCAAGCTGATCCTCGACCTGCCGATCAATCACACGGCACGGATCAACGAGTGGTTCAAGAACTTCACGCGCGCGCACCGTGACGACGACCCGACCAATCCGTATTACGACTGGTACAGCTACTACACGCAGGGCGAGTCCGCACCGGCGGGACGCACGTTCTCCGCGCTGTCCGGAACGAACATCTACTATGAATGCAACTTTGACGGCGGCATGCCGGAGCTGAACTTCGACAATCCCGCCGTGCGCGAGGAGGTATTGAAGATCGCTCGCTGCTATCTCGACCGCGGGATCGACGGTTTCCGCTTTGACGCGGCGAAATACGTGTACTTCGGCGATCACGACGCCAGCGTCGCGTTCTGGGAGGAATACCTCGGAACCCTTCGCGCCGATTATCCCGACATGTATACGGTCGCGGAGGTCTGGGACGGCGACGGCATCACGGACCGCTACTACCCCGCCACGAACTGCTTCAACTTCACCGTCTCGCAGGCGGAGGGGCTGATCGCCAACGCAGCCAAGAAAGGCGACGCCGGCAAGTACGCAAAATACGTGGAGAACTACCTTGCCTCGATCGCGGACACGAACCCGGACGCGATGTATGTGCCGTTCATCGCAAACCACGACACGGACCGCGCGGCGGGTTACCTGCCGACGCTGAACGGCTTTGCGCAGATGGCGGCAAACCTTTATATCCTCGGCCCCGGTTCGCCGTTCATCTACTACGGTGAGGAGATCGGTCTCAGAGGCTCGCGCGGCGGCGCCAACACCGACGCGAACCGCCGTCTTGCCATGCTCTGGGGCGACGGCGATACCGTCAAGGATCCGACCGGAACGACGTACAGCGCTTCGAATCAGATCCAGGACGGCGTGAACAGGCAGATTGCCGATGAAAACTCGCTCTATACCTATTATAAAAAGCTGATCATGATCCGCAGGGCGAACCCCGCGATCGCGCGCGGGGACTACCGTGCCGTTTCGGTCGGCGGCACGACGGTCGGCGGCTTCATCTCGACCTACGAGGGCAAGACCGTGCTCGTGCTGCACAATCCGAGCGGCTCCAAGCAGACGATCGACGTCAAAGCGTTCGGTGATTTCACTGAGCTTCTCGCATACATCGGCGTCGAAGACGCTGCGCTTTCCGGAACGACCCTGACCATAGGCGCACAGACAAGCGCCGTGCTCGGATAAGCTCTTATAACACACACGAACCGTCCCGAAAACCGGGACGGTTCGTTCTTTTCGCGCGGCATTGGGGAGAGGATTTACCTGCGCGAAACCGGTATATCTTTTGAAACAGGGCTGTGCGCCGCCCGCCCGGGAACAAGTGAAAGGAACGGGCGGCGCACCCTTCGGGAGGGACGCTAGGGTTCGGGGAGAAGGTAGATGATATCGCTGATGACGCGGGATTCGTTGCGGCTTTTGCTGATGATCCCGCCGTTCCAGTACATCTGCGCGGAATCGCCGCCGTCGAGGTTATACGCCGCCTTGCAGCCGAGATCCTCCATGAGCCGGCTCAGAGCGGAAAGCCGCATGCCCTCCGACCAGTCGTGATCCCTGCCGTCGACGATCACAAAGCAGTAGTGTCCCGGTTCGTAATAGCCGATCGCGGCGCGCGGATTGTGGCCGGAAAGCGCGTGCGTGATCTCCATGGCATGCCCGTTCTCGTCGAGCAATGCGGGACCGAAGCCCCAGACCTGCCAGGGATCGGCGTCGATGATCTCCTGCGCCGTGAACGTGCCCCACGCCTTTGTCTCCATGCGCCCGTCGCGATACAAAACGCAGAGGTCGGTGTTTTCGATCGGCGTATCGCGGTACAGCACGCCGTTTCGGATCACAAAGCTGTTCTTTACGCGCGTGTACGTATCGCCGTCGATCGCGATCAGCGCGCCGACGCTCTTTGCGATGTCCTTTACCGGACCTTCATACCGCATGCCGAAATCGCCTCCCGCGGCGGCGGTGCGGATCGAGGTCACATCCCGCACATAAATGTCGGCGACATGATAGCTTGCGATCTTCGCATAGGTATCCCTGACCGTACAGGTCTTCACCGTCACATTCATTGCGCTGCTTTGATAGCTGCGCTCACCGAAAACGGGCTCGTCCGGGAATTTGTCGGAAAACGGCTTTGCCGTCGGCACGGGCATCTGTTTCGGCGCAGGCGTTATGCCCGCAGATACAAGCGTAACCGTCTCCTCCGTCGCCGTTGCGTCCGGGATCATCGTCGGAACCGGCACGTCCGTGAACTCTGCGGAAGGTTTACGGAAGGTCTGCACCGCGCTGCCGGACGGATCCCGGGCCGGCTGGCGACATGCGACAAGCAGCAGCGCCGCAAGAAGGATCGCCGCACGTTTCATATAGTTCCCATCCCTTTCTCTCCGTCTCCATGATACACTTGAAATTCGTCCAAAACGTCACAGAAATGTCATATAGTTGTAACCGAGTTGTAAAAAGAGCGCTTCCTGTCGATAAATGTTGTCCTTTCCGTTTAAACGGACAGCTTGTGAATTAGACTGAACCCGCAAAGCCGGAAAGGAGGAACCCGACATGGCAAAGAAAACGGATGGAAAGCTGAAGATCCTGTACGTAAAGGACATCCTGGAAAACGAGTTTATCAACGGTCGGACGGTTTCGATGCGCGAGATCCTTATAAAGCTGTCCGAACGCGGTATTTGTGCCGAACGCAAGAGCGTGTCGGACGACCTGAAGCTTTTACGCCGGTACGGACTGCCGGTCGTATGCATCCGGCGCGGAAAAGCGACGGTCTATACGTTAGAAAAATCGCCCTGACCCGTGGACAAAGCGGACGGAATGCGATATACTGTTATTTGTATATCAAGTAAAGGAGAACGAACATGCAGGCAAGAAAAGACATGGACCCGAAATTTATGTGGGACTTTACACACATGTACGCAAGCGACGAGGCGTGGGAAGCGGAGCTTTCCGCCATCGTTTCGGAACTTCCGAAGATCGCGGCGATCGAAGGCACGCTCGGCAATTCCCGCGAGAGCTTCAAGGCAGGCATTGACACGGTCTATACGCTGATGCAGCGGCTGGAAAAGGCATACATCTACGCGATGCTGCACAAGAGCGCGGACGGTTCCGACCCGAAGCACCAGGAGATGGACGGCAAGGCGACGAGCGCGTTCGTGCAGTTTTCGACGATGACGGCGTTTATGGACCCCGAGATCCTCAGTATCCCCGAGGAGAAGCTCAACGCGTTCCTGGCGCCGGATGAAATGAAGCCCTACCGCTTCATGATCGAAAACATCACCCGCACCCGCGCGCATACGCTCGACGCGCAGCGCGAGCGCATGCTGGCAATGATGGGCGACGCGGCACAGGCGCCGCACGACGCATACGCCATGCTGACGAACGTCGATATGGAGCTGCCGAAGATCCACGACGCCGAAGGCAACGAGGTTCAGCTGACCGCGGGCAACTTCGGCGTATACCGCGAAAGCCCGGTCCGCGCCGTCCGCGAGGAAGCGTTCAACGCCATGTTCGGCACATATAAGAAATACATCAACACATTCGCGGCGCTCTACGGCGGCAACGTGAAGCAGGACCAGTTCATGTCGGACGTGCGCGGCTATCAGAGCGCGTGCGAAGCGGCGCTGTCCCGCAACAACATCCCCGTCTCCGTCTACGACAGCCTCATTGAGGCGGTCCACGAGAGCCTGCCGACGATGCGCGAATACCTCGAGCTTCGAAAGGAAGCGCTGGGTCTTGAGAAAATCGACATGTTCGACCTCTACTGCCCGATGGTGAAGGACGTCGAGTTCAAGGTCCCGTTCGAGGAAGCAAAGAAGCTCGTGAAGGCGGCGACGCTGCCGCTCGGCGAAGGCTATCAGAAGCTTCTGGATAAGGCGTATTCTGAGAACTGGATGGACGTCTACGAGAACAAGGGCAAGCGCAGCGGCGCGTTCTCCTGCGGCGTATTCGGCGTGCATCCCTACGTGATGCTGAACTACACCGACGCGCTCGACGACGCGTACACCACCGCGCATGAGCTCGGTCACGCCATGCATTCCTATAAGTCCGACAGCACGCAGGACTACATGAACCACGACTACTGCATCTTCGTCGCCGAGGTTGCCTCGACCGTCAACGAAGTGCTGCTCACCAAGTACCTCTTAAAGACCGAGACCGACAAGGCACGCCGCGCGTATGTGCTGAATCACTTCCTCGAAGGCTTCCGCACCACGCTGTTCCGTCAGACGCTGTTTGCGGAGTTCGAGCGCAAGGCGCACGAAGCGTACCAGAACGGCGAACCGCTGACCGCGGAGAAGCTGACGGCGATCTACCGCTCGCTCGTCGAGCTCTACTACGAAGGCGCTGAGGTGCCGGAGAACATCGCCTATGAATGGGCATTCATCCCGCACTTCTACACCGCGTTCTACGTCTTCCAGTACGCGACGGGCTTCTCCTCCGCCGTTGCGATCGCGTCGCACATTGTCGAGACCGGCGACGCCGAGGGATATTTGAAGTTCCTCACCACCGGCGGCAGCGACTATCCGCTGAACGAGCTGAAGATCGCAGGCGTCGACCTCACGAGCCCGCAGCCGGTCAAGGACGCGCTGAAGGTCTTCGGCGACTGCGTCCGCGAGCTTCGTGAGCTTCTCAGGGAGCTGTAAGGAAGGGGGCTTTCGAAATGAGCCGGAAACGGCTGACCGTCTTGTTGCTATCCGCGGTTTTGCTGCTGTCGATCGGCTGCGCAAAAACCAGCCAGCTGAAAGGCGTGTGGGTCCTGGAAACCTCCTTTGTGTATCGGGACGCAAACCGATATCAGCAGGAACCTCTGACGGTGTTCATGGTATACTCGTTTGACGGGAACGGGAACGGCACCGAAACAGCCTATGCCGACGGCGCGTCGGTCACGGTCACGTTTTCGTACAAAAGCGTTCGCGACGAGGGAAGCTTCCCCGCCCGAGACTGCCTGCTGCTTGACGGAAAGACGCGGATCCCGTACGCATTCACCGGCGACAACCTCGTGCTCAACATCACGGACGAGAGCGGCGTCCGCCACAGGCTGGAGTTTCGCCGCATCTCCGATTGACACGCTGAACAGACTGTTGGGAAGGGAGACAGAATTCGTGTTTTCGCGACGGAGCTATACTAAAGTATGCGACCGAGCGAAAACGCGGATAATTTGCGGCGAAATAATAGAAAGAAAGGGCGCCCTCGCGCCCTTTCATCCGACAAGTATTCATTTGAACCATCTCGCCGCAAATGGTCTGACCCCTTTTACGACAGTCTGAAGCGCCGCACCTGCGGCGCTTTTTCCATGCTTGCAGCCGGTTTTGTACCGTGCTATAATAAAAAGTATGAAACAGCATTATTTTCGGAAAACCATTCTTTTGATCCTGCTCGCGGGCGTCATGCTCGCGTGCAATACGAACGTACAGCCCTCCGCGCCCGTTGAAACGGAAGCGCCGGTCGAAACGCCTGCGCCCGTCGAGGAAACGGAGATCAGCGCGGAAACGGTCGCGACCCCTGTCATGACGGAAGTCCCGCTGCCGACGCTGCCGCCGACGCCCTCGCCGACCCCCGAGCCGACGCCGACGCCCGAGCCGACCCCTTCGCCAACGCCGGAACCTGATCCGATCACCTTTACGGAATCGGTCGATATGCCCATGCCGGATCCGAACAGTCCGATCATGAAGGGACACCCGTTCCGCATCGACGGCACGGTGCAGTCGATCGCGCCGCTTCTTCGGATCTATGCGTGCGTAAAGAACAGCGGCGGCAAGGTCGTGATCGAGGCGGAGCAGACCTTCGAGGAAAGCGAAAACGTGACGGAATGCCGGCTTTTTGATCTGACGTTCTCGAAGGAGATCGACTGCATCTCCGAAAACCTGCGTTTTGAAAAGCTGTCCGCGGGAAGCTATGTTCTCGAGATCTCCGCCGAAGACGCGGCGGGGCACAGCGCGGATCTCGTTACCGCAAACCTTACGGTCACGTCCGACAGGAAGGTGCAGCTTTTGCCCAACAACCTCCGCGGCAACTATACGACCGCGCTCGCGTTCTTCGGCTCGCCGGAGCGGTTCCTGTTCCGCTATTCGTTCAAGGAGGACGGCAAAAAGATCGCGATCGACAGCGCGTGGCTGAAAGAATACGACGCCGAAGCGGTCGTGATCAACGGCAAGAAATGGCGCTGCCATATTGACGCCGTGCCGTACTTTGAGCAGGCGGGGCAATACATGGAGAATACATATATCCGCGTCCACGGCGACAAGCTGGATACCGGCGCGGTGTGCCTGAAATACCTCGTTGAAATGAACGGAACAGCCGTTCGGCGGTTCGTCAATTCGGGGGATTTTATCAGCCACCACTCCTTCGGCACGGCGGTCGACATCAACGCATATACGCCGAGCCACCGCAATGTGCTCAGCAACCGCGACAAGATCTATCACGAGGTTACAGATAACCTGACCTATAATGGCATCATCGAATACAAGGACAAGCTCGTTTATGACTTCACCTATACGGGAAGCGCTCCCGCAGGCAGAAAGGACGTTCCCGAACCGCTGATGAACTACCTGCTCTATGAGCTTGCGTTCTTCCGTGCGGGCTTTTCCTGGGGACTCTATTATCCGCACACCTGCGACGGCATGCACTTTTCGCTCACCGAGCTTTCGCCGACGCTGTTCGAGGAGGGACCGTACGCAATGCGCAAGGTCTTTACCTACATCGAGGATGTTCAGGCGTCGCCCTCCCCCGAAGCGGAACCGACCGACACGGAATTGCCGCAAGATACGCCCGCCCCGTAAACCGAGCGTACGCAAAAAGCAGGCATCTTCGGGGCGTACTCCGTAAAGAAGTTGCTTTGAGGCTGCAATTACCGGCTCAATAAGATATAGAATCGGCGTGACCGCAAAGGTCACGCCGATTTCGTCGCTCTATTCTGGTTTTTGTGGGGCAAGATCCGATGCTCGCTATCACTGCGGACAACAAAAGACTTGCCCGACAAACAGGAAGTTGGCGATCTGCCTTTTACAGCTTTTTGCAGGTATATCCGCCGTAGATCAATGAGCCGTCGCCGAATTCAAACACGGGCGAATACCGCTTGATCCCGAATTTATCGTC
>CAMNHT010000003.1 GCA_946539625.1 uncultured Clostridia bacterium
CTTTCGATCGTGCCGAGCTGCGTCTACACCCGCCCGGAGATCGCCTCCGTCGGCATGACGGAGCAGAAAGCAAAGGACGCGAACATCCCCGTGAAGGTCGGCAAAGTCACGATGTTTTCTAACGGCCGCACCGTGATCGTCAACGGCGACCGCGGCTTTATGAAGGTGCTTGCGCACGCGGAAACAAAGAAGATCCTCGGCGTACAGATGATGGGCACAAATGTTTCCGACATGATCGGCGAACTCGGTCTTGCGATCGCAAACGGGCTCACCCCCGACGATCTTCTGAAGGCAATGCGTCCGCATCCGACCTTCGAGGAAGCGCTGACCGACGCACTTCGTGATCTTTCCGCAAAGCTCGGCTGAGCAATTCGGTTTATTCTCTATACCAAAGGACTGCGCGTGCCGCAGTCCTTTTTTGCATCGTCGTTTGCGCGGAATATATCGTTGCAAAATACCGGAGAATACGGTACAATATCGGATATGGAATACTTTTGGACATCTTTCAACATCGTGATGCCGCTTGTCATTATGATGGCAGTCGGCATTCTGATCCGTCGGGTCGGTCTCGTTTCCGAGGATGCATTCCGCGTGATGAACCGCATTGTGTTTTACATCGGCATTCCGGCGCTTGTGTTCTACGGCGTCGCGACCGATCCTACGCCCGCGCGCTGGCAATATGCGCTGTGGGTGGCGGGAAGCGTGCTCGCCGCGTTCGTCATTTCCATGCTGCTTGCGCTCGTTTTGAGTAAGGACCCCAGTAAGCGCGGCACGCTCGCGCAGGCGGCGTACAGAAGCAACGACGGCATCTTCGGGCTGGCAGTCGCTTCCGCGCTTTTGGGCGAGGGCAACACCGGCACGATGGCGTTTACGCTCGTGATCTCCGCGTCGCTGTTCGGCGTGACCGGCGTGCTCTGCTACGAGCTGAACCGCGGCGGCAAGGTCAACATCGGCAAGGTGATCCTGAATACGCTGAAAAATCCGGTGCTGATCGCTGCAGTGCTCGCTTTCATCGTGCGGTTTTCCGGGATCACGCTTCCGTATTTCATTCTGAGGCCGATTGAATATTTCAAGCATATGTGCACGCCTCTGGGCTTTCTGGTCCTCGGCGGGGTGCTGTCGTTCAAGTCTTTGAAAGAGGATTGGAAGCTCGTTACGGTCATCAGCGTCGTCAAGCTTATCCTCTTCCCCGTCGCAGTCTGCCTGATCGCGTACTTTCTGGGCGGGCTTCGGGGACCGGAGCTTGCGTCCATCTTCATCGTATTCTCCGCACCGTCCGCCATGTCCTGCATGCCGATGGCAAGTGAGCTCGGCGGCGATGTGAAACTGTCCGGAGAGCTCATTGCGGTCACGACCGTGCTGTCCTTACTCACCGTATTTCTGTATCTCACATTCTTCGGAGGGATCCTTGCATGACCGAACGGCTTTATCTTCTTGACAGCATGATGTCCGCGTTTGACGCGGTCGTTCTTTGCTGCGAACCGAAAAACGACGGGTATCTTGTTGAGCTTGATAAAAGCGCGTTCTTCCCGAACAAGGGCGGTCAGCCCTGCGACGTCGGCACGCTCGGCGATGCAAAGGTTTCGGACGTGAACGAGCAGGGCGAACGGCTTCTGCATTTTTGCGATCGGGAAATCCCCGTCGGTACCACGGTGCACGGCGAACTGGACTTTGCCCGTCGCTTCGACATCATGCAGCAGCATACCGGCGAGCATCTTCTGTCCTACTGCGCGTGGCATTTGTTCGGCGCGCAAAACGTCGGCTTCCATTGCGCTTTGACCTACGCGACGCTCGATCTCGACAAGCCGGTCGGGCACGACGGGATCACGGAGATCGAAAATCTCGCGAACCGGCTTGCCGCTGAGAACGCGGCGGTGACGGCGACGATCTATGAGACCGAAGAGGACCTCAAGGGCATTCCGCTCAGAAAGCACGCGGAGGGTCTTTCCGCGCCGATCCGCATCGTCACGATCGAGGGCAGCGACGCGTGCACCTGCTGCGCGCCGCACGTCAGGCGCACCGGCGAGATCGGGCAGCTGAAGATCATCGAAGCGATCCCGTACAAGGGCGGCACGCGCTGTACGTTCCTGTGCGGCATGCGCGCGCTCCGTCACGCCCAGCAGATGCAGGACACGGTTTCCGCGATCGCGCTGCGGTTTTCCACTTCGCGGGAGCAGGCGGAAGCGGCGGTATTGAAGCAGGCGCAGGATCTGTCCGACGCAAAGAAGGAGCTCAAACAGGCATACGCCGCGCTGGACGACTATCTTGCAAAATCACTGATTGCCGAAGCGGAAGATCTCAAGGGCACAAAGCTGATCGTAAAGGTGCTTGAACACGCGGACGCAAAGCGGCTCCGCCCGCTCGCCGCCGCAACGATGACGGATCGAGCGCTTACCGTGCTGTTTTCCGACGTGGGCGATCGCGTGTTCTATCTACTCGCTTCAAACGGGATCAAGGCCGATATGGGCGTTCTCATTGCCGCGGTCAACACAGCGCTTTCCGGAAGCGGCGGCGGACGCGGAACTTTGGCGCAGGGCAGCGCAAAAAAGCCCTCCGACCTCATTGAGACCGTCGAAGGACTTCGGACCTATTTCAGAAACGTGCTTCTTCACGGATAACGGAAGATTTTACCACCCGGTTTTTGCCGGGTTTTTTCTTTTTTTGCGGTTTGTTCATAAATACGGCACAACTTGCTTGCATTCCTCTGCTATACTGACAGCATCCGAATTTGTATCGAAAGGGAGATCGCCGGTGGAACACGCGAACAAACCGAAGCGCAGAGCGTATCTTGTGTATATCGCGGCAGCCGCGATTGCGGCGCTTCTCTTCGGCTGCGCGGCAACGGCAGGCTCACACGTTCCGGAATCGGAGATTCCGCAGGACGCCGTGGTCTATGAAGTGCCGCCGACGCCCGAACAGGCAATGGTAACGCCCGATCCCGCGCTGATTACGCCGGAGCCTTCCTTTGCCCCGACGCCGACGCCCTCGCCCACCCCGACGCCTTCACCGACGCCGACGCCCTCGCGCCATCCCTTAAACGGCGACACGCTGCTGCCCGGCGACGAGGAGCCGATCGTTTTAGACGTCCAGATCCGGCTGATGGAGCTGAACTACCTCGATTTCGAGCAGCCCGACGACGAGTATTCCGAAGGTACGGCGGACGCGATCCGTGCATTTCAGGTGCGCAACGGCATCCATTCGAACGGGCTTTGCGACGCCGAGACCTTTGAGAAGCTGTTTTCCGAAGACGCGCTGACCTATGCAATGGTCAAAGGCTCGACCGGCGACGACGTGGAGATCGTAAAGGAGCGTCTTATCGAGCTCGGTTACCTTGACGGAACACCGTTCGGTGAATATGATGAGCAGACCGAGGCGGCGGTACGGCGGTTCCGGCAGAAGAACAATCTCAGCAATGACGTCATTGTCGACAACGAAGCGTTTGAAGTTCTGCTCGGCGAAAACACCGTCGGCAATTTCTACGCGATCGGCGATAAAGATCCGGTGATCGAAACGTACCAGAAAAGCCTGTTTGCGCTCGGATACCTTACGTATCTGCCGGACGGCGTGTTCGGAAAACAGACGCAGAACGCGGTCCGCCGCTTTCAGGAGCAAAACGGTCTCGTCGTGGACGGCTGTATCACAAAAAGCACCGTCGATCTCATCAATAGCGGCGACGCGGAGCCGTTCGCCTTTGCCGTCGGCACGGAAGGCGCGGACGTGGAGCGCATCCAGAAACGGCTTGCGCACTACGGATACCTTGCCGATTCGCAGATCTCCGGCTATTACGGGGAAAAGACGCAGGCGGCGGTCAAATCGTTCCAGAAGCGCAACAATCTCAAAACCGACGGCACCGTCGGTCCCGAAACGATGCAGCTGCTGCTCGGCGAGGACGCGAAAAAGGCGCCTGCAACACCGAAGCCCGCAACGCCGAAGCCGACGAAAAAGCCGACCGCAACATCCAAGCCCGGCACAACGCCGAAGCCCACGCAGAAGCCGACCGCAACACCCGACAGCGGTGACAGCGGCGACAGTGGCAGCACGATCGACTACGGACAGGGCATTGAGGCGTTCATCGACATCGCCGAATCCCGTCTCGGCTGCAAATATGTACGCGGCGCAAAGGGACCCGACAAATTCGACTGCTCCGGCTTCGTGTACTGGTGTCTCAACAAGGCGGGCGTCAAGCAGAGCTACATGACGAGCATCGCGTGGCGCAGCTGCTCGAAGTACAAGCGGATCAAGTCCATGAGCAGCCTTAAGCGCGGGGACGTGCTCGTGTTCAAGGGCTCCTCTATGAGTTCCGGTCACGTCGGGATCTATCTCGGCGGCGGCAGAATGATCGACGCGTCGTCCTCAAAGGGCAAGGTCCGCATCACCGACAGTGTGCTTACGAGCACCTACTGGAAAGAGCACTTCCTGATGGCATACAGAATCTGGGACTGACGGCACTGCCGTTCGGTGCGTCGGATTCCGTTCTCAACCGACCTTTTTTCACCGGTTGTCGGCACTTGCCATTTCCGAAATATGTGGTATACTGAAGAAAAAAGGAGATTTCTGCATATGTCGACGCTGAAGGAAAGCTGGGAGAAAGTCGGCGATGAGCTCGAAACGCTCGGAAAGGACCTCGGAAAGACCATCGTCAAAACCGTAAAGGCCGGCGCGAAGGTCGTTTCGGACTGGGCGGAGAAAGACGACGAGAAGGCAGAACCGCCGAAGGAAGACGTCGTGATCGAACCCGAAGAGAAAAAGGAATAACATCAGTACACAAAAAGCCGCTGAAAAGCGGCTTTTTCGTTTCCTTTCGTCATTATGCGCCGGGGAACTGCTGCATAAGCTTTGCGTAATCGCCCGCGCCGAGGCTCCAGAGGATCTCGCTGCGCAGCGTCAGATATTTTGTATCGGACCGGTCGTACAGTCGTTTGCGCTCCTGCGGCGTCATGCGCGCGACAAGATTCGCGATCGTGCGGTAGTCCGATTTCGGAACGTTCTGTCCGTTTTGCAGAAGCTGCGAAAGCATTGCGGATCCGCCGTTCTCCGACGCGGATCCGCCCACGGAAGCGCTCCGGCCGCCGGATCCGGAACCCGACACGCCGGACAGCAGGGCGCGGTACAGCGCCTGCGCGGCGTTCATCGCCTGCTCTCGCGCGTGGTTGATCTGCTCGGCATTGAATTCGTCGACCTCGATCTTCTTTGCCTGCTGCTCCTTCATCGCGTCGTACAGGTGTCCCGCAAGCTCGGAGGCATAGCCGCTTTCGAGTGTGCTGACGTCCCGCGATTCGCCGCGATACTGCCGTTCCTTGACGTCAGAAAGATAGGTGCTTTGCCCCATCCCGCGCGACCACGCGTCCGCGTCGAGCTCGGCGTTGATGCGTTCCGTCTCAAGGCGGCGGTTTTGGATCGCCTGCTCGTATGCGGGGCGCAGCCAGTTTCGGATCGTTTCGGAAAGCACACTCTCGTCAAGCGGCGTAAACTCGACCGTTTCGGGAAGATAGTGCTGCAGCATTTCCTGAAACAGGGATTCAAGCGAAGGGATATCGGGCGTCGAGACGCCCGTGTTCGATCCGCCTCCGCTGCCGCTGCCGCCGTTGGATACGGGTTCCGGCTCCTTCGGCTTCGACGGTTTCGGCTGCGTAATGCGGATCGGAGGCGTCAATGGGTTGATGGGTAGTTTGATCATATTATTCTCCTTCCGTGCGTTCGGCTAACGCCGATTCGATCTCTAAAAGCTTGTTGTATAAAAGCTCCAGGTTCTGATTCAGATTGTTTTCATTCTGCGCGACGCTCGAATCGTAAGCGTCACGGTCGACTGAGGCGGACGGCATGCGTCCGAGATAGACCGGAAACAGCGCCTGCATGCCTGTGGGTGTGTAAGCCATGACCGTACCTCCCTCAGCACGGACGCTTCTGCTGATCGAACAGCAGCGTCACGGGCGCGTCGAGCGTAAAGGGCTCTCCGTTTACACTCGAAAACCGCAGTCGGAACACCCGCCCGACGCCGCGCAGCGGGATCTCGGTCACGCCGAGCGGAACGGAGGACAGCCGAATCTGCGTTTCATACGTTCCGCCGTCGGACACGGCGCGTACGCCGATCCGTCCTTCGCCGGTCGCGGTAATCCGCAGAAGCGTTTTGTTCGTGTCCTTTCTGCCGAGATCCATCGCGGGCGTGCTCCACCACGCGTCGATCGGATCGCCGTCATAGCTCGTGTTGTTGTCAAACGCGACGAGCTTTCCCTCGCCGGTCAGCATATACAGCGTGCCGTGCACCGTGCACAGATCGACGGCGGTAAAACCGTTTCGAAGCATAAACCGGTCCCGCAGCACGTCATATTCGATCAGCGTATCGTCATACAGCGCGCCGTGGCGCATGCGGATCGCAAAGCAGAGCGTATCGACGCAGGCAGCGGCGCGAACGCCGTTGAGATTCGCAAGCTTCAGGATCGGCTCCAGAGCGCGGAATGAAGCGCTCTTTCGAACGGTCTGTCCGTCGTAAAAGCAAAGCCCGCCCTCCGTCAGAAAGAACAACCGGTCCGCATAGCGCACGCAGGCAGTGTGCAGCGGCTGACGGAACGCCGCGTCCACCTGAATGATGCGGTAATTTGCCGGTCTGTCACCCAAAAGCCTGTACAGTGAATCACGCTTGAAGATCAGAAGCTGATTCGACATGGCAAAGAGTCCCGTGATCGGGTCGTCGTCCACGCCGACGTCCACATAGCCGCCGGATACGTTTTCGCTCGTCTCGTCGCTGCGCCAGTCGTCGATCGTTCTGCCGCCGCCGGGCGCCTTGCTCCAGTACAGTCTGGCCGGCGCGTTCGGATCGCCCGCAGCGAACAGCCTGCCGAAGTACAGTTCCGCGTAGCTGACCGCCTTATCGGATTGCTTTTCCGCCGATCCGAACATGTCGACGGCATTCGAACCCGCGTCGAACGTCAGCATGGGCTCGGTTCCGCATGCGATCAGCAGTCGATCCGCGGTGCCGATGCGCACCTTCAGAAAGTCCATACGCTCGCCGGTGACGCCGCGTTCAAACTGATACAGCATGCGCCATGCCCGGACCGATTCGTTGTAGCAGTACATTGCATCCTGCGCAACGGCAAGATACCGGCTGCCCTGTTCTGTTGCATAAACGTACATCCGTTCGAACGACGTTTCCGGTTCGACGATCTCCGGTACTGCGCGGGAAAACCCGCAGGCGGATTGCAGCGCGCCGGTGCGCGTGTCCGCATTGCAGGCGTCCGGGCTCATATCGGGCTTCAGAAGCCCTTCTGAAAGATCCATCCGCACGCTGCCGAACGACGGAAGCGTTGCTGTCTGATATGCCATAAACGCCTCCGTTCTACCACTGACCGGTGATCCGGTAATCGGTCGGTTCGTCAAAATCGAGTTTCAGACGGCGCTTGCGCGTTTCGTACAGCGACATCGCTGCGGACGCGTGATTCAACCCCTGCGCGTCGTTGATCAGCGAAAACCGTCCGACCATATACAAAACGATCAGCGGATGGCACGCTGCGGGCAGTTCGGGCTCGTCGTCGTCCTCGACAAGCGGTTTCGGAAGATACCGATAGACGACGGTCATGGTCCCGTCCTTCACCCCGGGCACGCGCAGCGTCTCGGTATCTGTATCGAAACAGAACGGAACACGCATGCCGCTGCGTTCCACGCCGAGCACCTTTCCGACCGTGTACGGAAGCGCCGAAAGATCGATCCTGCCGCTTCGAAGCGGCAGCGGATCACGCCGCCACGGGCGAAACGTCTCGTAAAGGTCGACAACCGCTTCATTCGCAAACCGCAGAAGCTTTTCCTTCCAGAGCGGCAGTGCAGCGGTGTCCTCGGGATGCTCAAGCTCTCCGAGCGCGCTTTGGATGAGTGCAAGTGCGGTCATGGCGATCACCCGAGCTTTCTTCCGCCGGCTGACGTATATGCTTCGGCGGCGCGTACGCCGTTCTGAAGTTCTCTGCGGCTTTCCTGCAGGATCCTTGCGATGCGTCTGGGCACCGTTACGACCGTGTCGGTGGGAATGCGGAAGTTGACGCCGTTCAGCGCGCCTTCCAGAAAGGATCCTACGCCTTCGGAAGGGATCCATACGGTAACGGTCGCCTCGCCGCCCGCTTTGACTTCCTTCGGATCTGTCTTTGTCTTTGTATTCATCGAAAACTCCTTTCAAGGCCGGGGGAGGCATAATCCCTCCCCCGGATCGGTTTGTTATGCCGAGACCGCATGCTCAATGCGCACGATCCACAGCGGGTTCAGGACCTTCGCAGCGTACGCCGCAACCTTTGCGCCGACGGTTGCACGCTGATTCAGCGGATCTCCGCTGCCTTCGCTGCCGTGCGGTTTGATGATCGTCTCCATTGTGCCGGAACCGTCTACGTCGATGACGCCGTACGCATCTGCGCCGAACACCAGCGTCGCGTGGACGTCGCGCTCATGATTGTTCTCGGTCGGCGCGCCGGCGTCGTCGGTATAGACCGCCGCATTCACGGTATAGGTCACGCTTTCCTCGACTGTAATCGTGTTCGTCGAACGGTTATAGCTCACGGTCGTCAGCTCGGTATCAAGCAGATTGAAGTAGTTGCCCGGCGTCGAAAGGAACGCGATCTGTTCGGGCGTGGGCGTGGTGCGCAGCGGGATCGTGTTCGTCCCCGAAGTTGCCGCCTGACGGGTCTGATTCCAGAATTTCTGACGGTAGACCTTCGCTTCGGTCGATTCGACAAAGACGACGCCGAACAGCCTGCCGATCTCGCCGGAATAGATCTGTTCCGCATTGCTGTACTTACTTACGTCCTGCCAGAGCGCGTCGTTCTGCAGATCGTAGGTCGAGTCCGGCGAGCAGATGCAGACGTAATGCGGCCGGCGCACGGAACCGTCGATTGCGGTCGTGAACATGCGCGCCTTATTCTTCTTCAGCGTGCGGACCGCCTTGCGGATTTCGTCGACAGTCAGAACGCACTCGCCGTCGAGCTGATTGCGCTCCGTCTTGCCGCCCGCATACTGCACGTTTGTCGTCGCGCACATTGCGTCGCGCGTGACCCATTCGATTACCGTACCGAGCTGTTCGCCCAGAAGCTCCGCGGAATCCGCAAGCACCTCGTCATACGCGGTGAGATCGAGGAGATCGCTGACCTCAACGTACGCGCCGTACTGGCTGACCTCCGCCTCCACCTTGGACTGGGAGAGCGACTGCCCTTCCGGCGTGACGCCTTCCACAAGCGTCAGCGCGTCGACGTCGGGCGTAAAGAGATTGTACTTGCGGAACTCCACGCGCTTTCCGCCGTGGCGCGGAATGCTGCGCTTCTGTCCGAAGCTTGCGTGAATGAGACGCGTCTTTGCGGTCTCCAGAAGCTTCTTGTCATAGAACTGCTTGTTGAAATATGCACCGGTTGCGGTGTTGATTGTGGTGTTGATTGCCATAGCTTCCTCCTTTTAGATCTGAACTCGTTTGCCGTTGTGTGCGGCGTTTCTGTACTGTTTTTCAAGCGCCGAGAATGCTTCCTTCGACATGGACATGTAGTCCGGCGCGGGCGCTGCCGCGCGGTCGGTACGCTGGGACTTCGGAAGCGCGCTGCGGCTTCTTGCCTGCTCGCTCATGCGGGTCCTGACACTGGTCTCCGCTTCCTCGGCGCGCTTTTCCGCGGCATAGATGCGGACCGCCGCCTTCGGTTCGAATTCCTGCAAAAGCTCCGCAAACGCACGATCGTGCACGGCTTCCGAAAGGTCGAATCCCTCGGGCAGCTCGCCGTTGCTTTCCATTTCAACCAAAGCGTTTGCCGCCTCGATAAACGGATTCTCCGCTTCGTTCTCCGCCGGTTCCGTCACGGCGGGCGTCTCTTTCTTTTTGAAGATCATAAATTACCTCCGAATCGTTTCTTTTTCATTCGCTCGGGAAACAGCGGTTCTTCCTCCGCCGCCTCCCTGATGTGTTTCAGAACCTGTTCCTTGCCCTCAAAGGTCATCAGCGAGATCGCCTGCTCCTTCGTGACCGCGCCCATGGAGAGAAGATTCATCATCAGCTCATTCTGTGCCGCGCTTGCGAAGCGGTTGCGTTTCACTGCCTTGATCGAGATCAGAAACTCGACCGGCAGCACCGCTCCGCCCGGCGCGTTTTTCAAAAGCACCTCACTGTCGAACAGCACCTCTCTGGGCTCGCCGTCGACGGTGATCGTCACCGGACGCAAAAAGCAATTGAACTCACGTTCCGTTTCGATCTCAAGCCGCACCGCTTCGCGGAACGCCTCATGCAGCTGATCGGAAGCCTGACGCGCACGCTTCGTACTCATCTCCTGCAGCGCTTCGATCGCGCGGGCCGCGGTCACGCCGCCCGGCGCAGATCCGCGGGAGGAATCGTTCGCGCCGCTCTCCTCCTTGATGTCCTCGCGGATGGCGCGAATATACGAGAGCAGGTAGTCCGGCAGCGGTGCGGTGGACATCCATGTGACGCCGTTCAAGCTTTCGCCGGTGTGCACGTCCTTGGACCAGTCTTTTAGGTCGTCCGGATCGAAGCCGGACGCGTCGGTCACAAGCAGCTTATTGCGCGACGCTAAAAACGCGTTTTTCAGCACAAGCTGGTCAAGCTTGTCCGCGTAGAGCTGCTGCGTGCCGAACAGATCGACGATGCCGAAGCCCAGAGCGCTTCCCTTTCGCGGGTAGAGCGTCGTCAGCACGAACGGATACCTGCCATGCGCAAAATAGCCCTCGGGCTTCACGTCGCGGCTGTCCGCGAGCACGACGCCGCTGCATAGAAGCGCCATGTGCACGCGATACGCATCCTCATCCGCGTCGTATTCACGCCGCCAGTATTCGATGAGGAGCACCGCGTTTTTCGGGTCAGGCGAAAGGATCTCATCGGTAACCAGCTCCGCCGTGTCGATCGGGCGGGATTCGATCAAGGGATACAGGTCGGGATAGTGTGTTTCGATCCACGCCTTCGGACGCAGCGCGAGCTTGAACACGGCACGCCCGTCCTGAAGATCGGTCGCCAGCGGGTCGATGAGGATGCTGCGCACATCGACATGACGGATGAACGCCCCGCCTAATCCCCCGTTTTCGGCGCTGTCATAGCCGACCTCCTGCACGCAGTAGCCGCTGACCAGAAGGTCGTGAATCATGCGGCGGTACTCGACCGGATACGCGCTCGCATCATGGTTTCTTCGGATGACCGCGTCGATGACCTGCGCAGCGTAGGCGTCCGCCGCGCTTTCGGGTGTGATGACCGCCTCCGGCGTCTGATCCGCCAGATCGGCGGACACATTCTCGATCGTGGACTGCAAAATCGGCGTGACCGGGCGCGGCTCGTTCGGATCGGTCACGGGCACGTCGTACCAATGCTCCCCGCGATACATCCGCTCATTGTGCTCCTGCCGCCGCCACTCGTTCGCGTATGCGTTGCGGAATTCGTTGAACAGCGCAGTCGCTTCTTCGGCTAACCGCCGTTTGGTTTCGGATTGTCTTGGTTTCATTTGGACTCCTTTTTCATTTTCATTTTTTCATGCGCCGGAGGCGCAATGCATGTCCGAAGGCATGGTACGCGGCAGACAACGCAGACAATCCCTCCGTCTTTGCCTGACGGCAGATCCACCTTCCTTTACACAAGGGAAGCAAAGTCGCGCGATCTACCTCTGTAACGAAGTGGATTCACGTCCCGCAGGGACAATTCATGCGGCGCTGCCGCAATTCATCCATCCGCAAAAGCTTACGCTTTTCAGCGTGCCCACCTCATCCGCCTCGCTCACGCTTCGGCACCTTCCCCTCAAAGGGGAAGGCTTGTTTCAAGGCTTCTCCTTGAGGAGAAGCTTCGCCGCAGGCGGTGATGAGGTGTCACAGTCCGCGAAAGCCCGGGTTCCCCACCGGCGCGCTCGCAAGCGGATCGTACCGGTACGGCTTCTTGCGTTTTTCCTCCGGTGCGGGACGCGGACGGCTCATCAGCCCGTAGCGCAGCGCTTCCGGCGCGTGATCCTCGCAGTTCTCCGCAACGTCCTCGCAGTCGTGTGCGTCGAAGGTCAGCGTCGGCAGCGTGCGAATGAGGTTTTTGCAGATCTCGAAGATCAACAGCTCCGGCGTGCCGTCGTCCCGCTTTGCAAGCGCTTCGCGAACGCGCTGCCAGCCCGGGACGCGGGCGTTGTCCGCAGGGAGCAGCGGCACGCCGTTATGACCGAACACCTCCGCAATGCTCTCCCCCTCCGCGCCTTTCAGTCCGCGCTGCTGCCAGGCGTCGGGCGACGCGACGGTGTAAGCGATGCGTTCGCCCTCGGAGAGCGTCTTGATCCGCTTTGCGATCTCGCTCGAAAGTGTCTTCCTTAGATACAGCTCCCGGTATACGTAGAGCCTTCCCTCCGGCGCGACGGCAAACCACAGCACGCAGCACGGGTCGTTATAGCCCCAGTCCATTGCGCGAAAGCGCTTCCACTCCATCGGGAGCCTCGTTGGGCTGACGACGTGTACGCTGCGGTCGAACTCCTGAAAGAACTGTCCTTCGAGGACGTCCCAGTTGCCGAAAAGATATGCCTTCCTTAAATGCTCCGGCAGGTTTTCGAGCGTTTCGAGATACTGCGGATTCGTCCGGAGAAGCACCGGGTTATCGGTGACCCGCGCCGGGATGAAGACGTAATCCGCCGCCTTCTCGCTGTTGCGGTAATTGCGGTCAATAAACAGCCGCTTGACCCACGCGTGCCCCACGCCTCCGGGATTGCAGGTGTAGTACATGCGAGGTGAAAAGTCGGTGCGCACCGAGCGGTTGCAGGTCGTTAAAAACTGCATCTGCGTCTCGGTAAAGTGCGTCGCCTCCTCAAGCCCGATCACGTCGTACTCCTGGCCCTGATACTGGAACACGTCCGCTTCGCGGTCGCAATAGCCGAGCTTGATCCGGCTGCCGTTCGGGAACAGAAACGCACGCTGCGTCGCCTGATAGGTGACTGCGCCGTTTAGCTCCTTTTGCAGCGGCAGCACGTGGTTCTCGTTGAGCTCCGGCAGCGTCCGGCGCAAAAGCAGGAGATTGAGCCCCGCATAACGAAAGGCAAGAAGCACGAACTTCCGGCGCATCGCCCACGACTTGCCGCCGCCGCGCGCCCCGCCGTAGGCAACGTGCCGCGCATCTGCAAGGAAGAACTGTTCCTGTTTCGGGTTCGGCGTACCCGGAAGATGCAGGATCATTTCGAATACCTCCCTGCCGCGTCGTCCAGAACGATTTCGAGCTTCCCGTCGCCCTGTGCCGCCATCCCGGAAAGCCCCATCCCTTTCAGCGCTTCCAGCGCCGACTGGTAATTGAGCTCGCCGAGCAGCGCCCGCTCGAGCGTGTAGGCGGCGATTCTCAGAACTGCGTCGCGAAGGATCTCCTCCTCTTTGGAGCAGCGTCCGGTGTGAAACGCCGAAAGCACTTCCTCCGGCGTCAGCCGCACCGCCCTCGCAAGGCCGAACAGGGTGTAGGGGGTCTGTCTCTCTTCCACGCCCCCGTTTTTCAGCTCGCGACGCTCGCGCGTTGCGTCGCAGGCCGCAAAATACGCCCCGATCGCGCTGTTCATTCGTTCCGTTCGCTTGTTCATGTGTGCCTCCCTGCCTTTCGTTGACAGAAGCATAGCACAAAAACTTCGGACAGTTTTCCCGGAATTTTGTCCGATTTCAAAGCGACCGAATGCCCGGGTTCTTGGCGCTTTTCGGTTGGTTCCGCCTGTTCGAAAAAGCATGGACAAGCGCTTGTTTATGACCGGAGTGTTGTCAAAAATGTTGTCGGAATCTGTGCGGCCGGATACACAGATCCTCCTCGGAAACGATTGCCGACGGTCGTTTTGTGAAGGATGTTTTCCGTTTACAAAAAAATCGCAAGCCATGTGCAGCTTGCGATAACAGGTTCAATCCCGATTCCTATTCTGTTTTCATCAAAATGCCGGACAGCCGATCTGCAAAGGGAAACAACCCAACCTGAAACTATAAAAACCGCCGTGTTTCAGAAGCGATCGGCACTGCAGAATCCTGTTCCGATCCTTGATTATTTTCTTAAGCAGGCGGCGGAAACCGGGAAGATAAAATATGTATCCGGGTACGGCTCGTCTTTCAAAACAAAGTGCCACCATTCGCAATCGAGCGGCAGAAATCCGTTGCGCACCATTGCTTTCTGCAGCATCATGCGGTTTTCAAATTGTTCATCGGTGACGCCTCGAAAACCGGGATGCGATACCTCGCTGAACAGATCGAAGGGACTTCCCATGTCGACCTCCCTGCCGGTTTTCATGTCAAGCAGCGTCAGATCAATCGCGCTGCCGCGGCTGTGGCTCGATTGCTTTGCAATGTAGCCTTTCTTGAAAAGCTCCTGCTTCTCGAGATCCGGATAAAAGTACGGCTTCATACGGATATCCGTGTCCTCGATCCCCCAAAGAATGAATTGTCTGACCGCCGAGACCGGCCGATAGGCGTCAAACACCTTCAGCCGATAGCCCTGCACAAACATCTCATTGCTGACGGATTTCAGCGCTCTTGCCGCTTCGACCGTCAGCAGCGCGATCGGCTCCTCATACCCGTCGATCCTTTCGCCGATGAAATTATAGGTGGAATGATACCGGATCTCCTGTATGACATGCGGAACAAACTCAGACAGTACAACAAACCCGGATGTATCGGTGGGCAGTGCGGTTCTTCCCATAAAACCCTCCTACGCTTCCGCGTTATGCCGCTTCGTCCAACGCGTAGGCATCAAGGATGCGGTCATATTCGTTGATGCTGCTTCGAAGCAGGTTCATAAAATCCCGTTCCGTGTACAGTCCGTCGGCGTTCGTCGTGATGCCCGAAAAGCGCATCGGCACGATCGCGGGATGCGATTCAAGATCGAGAAGAGATGCGCTTCGAAGCTGTTCCGTCGTTTCATAGACGAGGTCGACGGTGCAATACCGGCTGCCGTCCGGTCCGACCCAGCGGCAGAACACAATCTTGCAGCCGATCGGCGTCTTTTCGATCGCGCCGGGCAGTTCGTAGTCTTCTGCGCCGAGCGCCGCGAGAACGCTTCCCACATTGGAATCATGTCCGCAAAGGAAGGTGAATTCTCTGCCGGAGGTTAAAAGCTCCGATTCGATCTCCTGCAGCAGCGGATGCGCCACGTTGGCCGCGATCAACGGTGCGGTGAACAGCACGTCGCCGTAGACGTCCTTGACTTCGGAGATTTGCTTCCACTGTTCAAATGTCAACGAGTGTCCGAACGCAGCCAAAAGATCGTCCGGCTGTTCAAAGTATTGCAGCACAAGCGCATCGGCCACAGAGCACGCCGTCTTCAGCGAGCCCTTTACGGACGGCTCCTTAAAAAGCTCCAGCGAAAACCGGGAATCGTCCGTTGCAAATGCTGCCTGCGTTCCGTCCTTGTACGCTTCGGACTGCTCCATGTCGATCACATCGGCGATCAGCGCGTAATTGTCCGAAAGTCCCTTGATCGTATCGCCGTACAGCTCGTAGATCTGTGCGGTCGCGTCTTCGTTATATGCCGGAGAAACAAAGGTCAGCTGCGGTGTAAAGACCGGATCCATCGTGTCGTACACCGCATGCGTTTCGACCTCGGCGTTTGCGGTCGGCAAAAGACCCGACACGAAATACTGCGCGGTCGCGATCGTACGCTGCTTCGCGTTTGCATAGATGCGCACTGCCCCGTCCGTCGGATGATAGTTTTCGGGGAACAGACCCTCGGCTTCGAGCCATTTGCGGAAATACTGTCCCATCTCGGTTTCCAGAACGCCGCCGCGCAGCGAGAGCTCACTCGGATTCGACGACCATGCAAACCATTCATGCGGCGTGATCGTGCCGAGCGCCGAACCGCTGCCGCTCAGCGGTGAACGGATGTTGTGACGGCTCAAAATCACGACCTGTTCCAATCGGTACCCCTCGTGTGAAAGGCTCCCGACGGCTTCGGCGGAAAGTGTGCTTTGCGCCCGCTGTGTCTTCGGCGCAAGAACGCCGCTCCAGAACAAACATTGCGCAAGCAGAACGCAAACAAGCAGAAGCGATACAACGATCAGCAGTACGCGCATTGTTTTTTGAGATGCAGATTTCATATTTTGTCCTTTCTTCCGGGAATATCATCTACCGTTCTTTTTCGCGGATCAGCACATGAACGGCGTATCCTCCGGTTCGTCTGATTGTTCAAGCGATGTGCTCGCCTTCGTTTCCTTCTTTGCGCAGCCGATCGGCAGAATACCGATCGGAAGCATACAAACGAAAAGGATCGCGGCTCTGTTGTTCCGCGTTTTGTTGTGTCTTTCTTTGATTACTTAATTTATATAACAAAGTTTGTCCAACAAATGTCCAACACATATTGCTTTTTTCATCGTTTTGATCCGATATATGAACGCATGTTGGACATTTGTTGGACATGGTGATATAATGTATTATTATGTGGTATTATACCGCAAAATGATCAAGAATATGGGTGAAAAAAGATGAAAAAAGCAACTGTCCGGATGATTGCGATCCTGTTGATCCTATCCCTGTTTTCTGCCTGCACCGGCAACGATCCGACTCCGGTCGAGCCGATCGCACAGCCAACGGCGGAACCCGTGATCACGCCGGCTCCCGAAGAGCCGGCCGATGACGAAGATCCGATCGTCATCGTCGATCCCTCCGAATGGGAAACCGCACAATCCCCCGCGCTCACGGAAGAAACGCTTGCGCTCTTTCAAAAGGCGTTTACGGGGCTTTTGGGCGTAAACTATGTTCCCGTCGCGTATCTCGGCAAGCAGGTCGTGACCGGAACCGTGCACACCTTCTTATCAAGGGCGACCGTAGTCTATCCCGGCGCGCGCGAGACGTTCGCGCTGGTGTTCCTGTATGAGGAGCGCAGCGGCGACGTCCGCATCATCGACATCAGCCGTTCCGCCGTTCTGACCGGAATGGACACGGAAGGCTTCGAGCAGGCGGACGACCCCGTTCTTACCGAGGAGCTCAAAAACGGCTTCAACGAGGCGGTTTCGGGGCTGGTCGGCGTAAATTATACGCCTGTCGCTCTGTGCGCGACAAAGGTCTCCCCGGAGCTGACGTTCATCATCATTGCCGAATCGACACCCGTCGTCGCCGAGCCGGAAACCGGCTACTCGTTCGTATGGCTGGATATGACCGTGCAGGGCGAATTCTCCGTGCGGCAAATCGAGGAATTTGACGCCGAAATGGACCCGCCCGGCGCACCGGACGTCCCCGCGGAAACGCCTGTGCCGACGGATACGCCTGTGCCGACCGCAACACCGGTACCCACCGCAACCCCCGTGCCCACGGATACGCCCGTGCCGACCGCAACGCCGGTACCCACCGCAACGCCCGTGCCGACTGCAACGCCGGAACCCACCGTCGAGCCGACCGCGGAACCGACCGAGGAACCCACTCCGGACCCCACCGATGAACCCACGCCGGAACCTACCGAAGAACCCACGCCGGAACCTACCGAAGAACCCACGCCGGAGCCCACCGAGGAACCGGCTCCCACGCCGATCCCGACAGAGGAAGCACCCGGCGCATGGGTCAAGCCCAAATCTCCGGAGGTCACTTCCAAGCTTCAGAAGCTATTCCAAAAGATCTCCGACACGACCGTGGGTGTCAAGTATACGCCGGTCGCCTATATCGGCAGCCAACAGGTGAACGGCACGAACCATGCGTTCCTGTGCGAAACGTCGATCGCCGCGCCCGATTCGCAGAATCTCTATGCGATCGTTCTGCTCTATGAGGACCGCGACAAAAACGTGACAATCACGGATGTGATCATGTCGGGCGTGCGCACATATACCGACATGGCGATGGGCGGATGGAACCGCGCGGAATCGTCGACCGTCACGAAGGATCTTTCCGGGGAGCTGCAAACCGCGCTTTCCGAATACCTCGGCGCAAGCTTCGCCCCTGTGGCGCTCCTTTCCACGCAGTCCGTATCCGGTATGCAGTACTGCATCTTCTGTGAATCCGGAACGGTCACCGCCGACCCGCACGCGGGCTACGCGTTCGTCTATCTGTATGAGGATGCGGACGGCGCGGCGCATATCAGCAGTATCCTTGATTTCATGGGAAACTGATCCCTTCCTTTGGTTCGAACCGGCTTTCGACGCCGCAAAGCGCGGGAAGCCGGTTTTTTCTTTTCGATTCTGTCATTTTGTTTGAAACACAGCGGATAATATGCTATACTGTTCGCATAAGGAGAGCTGCATGAAGGACTTTACATCAGAAATCAATCCTGCTTGTTTTACAGCTGTTCGGGTTAGTTCCGCTCGTTCTGCCCGACCCGTACGTCGGAAAAGCGGTGCGGCCCGTTTGTTGGACATTTGTTGGACAAGGCATGATATAGAGAAACAACAATTTCGGACAGGAGATTGGATATGACGGTAAACATTGCATTATCCGGACGGATCGATTCCAACAACGCCGCTGAGGTCGAACGGAACATCCTTTCCGAGCTCGATGGCAAGGACGGCGCGGCGGTCGTGTTGGACGCCGAAAAGCTGCAGTATATTTCGAGCGCAGGTCTTCGTGTGCTGCTGCGGGTCAAGAAAACCCATCCGGACCTCGGCATCACGGGCGTGAATTCCGACGTTTACGAGATCCTTGACATGACCGGCTTTACCGAGCTGATGAAGGTCGAAAAGGCGTATCGTGTCGTTTCGATCGACGGTTGCGAGGAGATCGGCCGCGGCGCAAACGGCACGATCTACCGCATCGACAAGGACAACGTTGTCAAAGTCTATAAAAATGCCGACGCTCTGAAAGATATTCAGCACGAGCGCGAGGTGGCGAAGCTTGCGCTGATCCTCGGCATTCCCACCGCGATCTCCTACGACGTGGTGAAGGTCGGCAATAGCTACGGCTCGGTGTTCGAGCTTTTGAACGCGCGCTCGTTTTCGAAGATCCTGAAAAACGATCCGGACAAGTTTGACTGGTGCGTACGGGAATTTGTGCGCATGCTGAAAAAGATCCACGCAACGTCTGTGCCGAAGGGAAAGCTGCCCGACATGAAGGAAACGGCGCTTGACTGGGCGACGTTCTTAAAGGACTATCTTCCGGAAAATGCGGCAAACAAGCTGTATGCGCTGATCGAAGCCGTGCCGCACGACGATCACATGATCCACGGCGACTATCACACGAAAAATCTCGAGCTGCAGAACGACGAGGTTCTGATCATCGACATGGACACGCTCGCCGTCGGCTACCCCATCTTTGAGCTCGGGTCGATCTACAATTCGTTCGTCGGCTTCTCCGAGGTCGATCATGACGTGATCCTGCGCTTTCAGGGCTTCGACTCCGAAACGGGCAAGCGTTTCTGGCGGCGTGCGCTTTCGGCGTACCTCGGCACGACCAATGAAAAGAAGCTGCAAGCCGTCGAGGACAAGGCGCGTATCATCGGCTATATGCGGCTGATCCGGCGGTCGATCCGTAGAAAAGGTCTTGAAAACGAGATGGACCGCAAAGAGATCGCCTATTGGACGGAGGAGCTTTTAGCGCTTCTCGAAACCGTCGATTCGCTGCAGTTCACGAGAAGCGAACTGGAGGTTGAGGCAACCGATGAGAACCTTCCCGTGGTGCAGGCGTTTATCGAACAGCATCTGGAAGAAAACGACTGCCCGATGAAGGCGCGGATGCAGATCGGGCTTGCGGCGGAGGAAATCTTTGTCAACATCGCGCATTACGCATATTCCCCGCTTTCCGGCAGCGCGACCGTGCGCGTAGAGTTTTTCGAGGATCCGCTTTGCGTTTCGATCACGTTTATGGATCACGGCGTCCCTTACGATCCTCTCAAGCATCGGGATCCGGACGTTCTGCTTTCCGCAGCGGAACGCGAGATCGGGGGCTTGGGCATCTTTATGACCAAGAAGGTCATGGACGACGTGGCGTACGAATATCGCAACGGACAGAACATATTGACGCTGAAAAAGAATCTTTGAGATGGAACCGTTTCCGAAAATGGATCTGCATATGCACACGTCCGTTTCCGACGGCACCGACACGCCGGAGGAAATTCTTGCGCGTGTAAAGGCGGCGAACATCGGGCTGTTTTCGGTCACGGATCACGACGCGATCGAGGGCTGCAGGCGCATCCTTTCCGCGCGAAAGGAGGACGATCCCGCGTTTATCACGGGCGTGGAATTCTCCTGTAAGGATGAAGAGGGACAGTATCACATTCTCGGCTACGGCTATGATCCGGACGCGGAAGCGATCAACATGATCGTACAGCTCGGTCATGGGTTCCGCATGAAAAAGCTGCAAAAAAGATTGGCGTTTCTCAAAGAACGGTTCGGGTTTGCCTTCTCCGAAGAAGAGGTCGATACGCTGATGCATACAGACAATCCCGGCAAGCCGCACATTGCGAACCTGATGGTACAGAAGGGCTACGCAAGGGACCGGAACGAAGCGATCCGGACCTATCTCAATCAGGCGCAGTTCGAGGATGAATACGTCCGCCCGGAGGACGCGATCCGCGGCATCCTGAAAAGCGGCGGCATTCCGGTATTGGCGCATCCGCCGTTCGGAAACGGCGATCAGCTGATCTTAGACGAAGCGCTTGAAACCCGCGTCAAAAAGCTGATGGGATTCGGGCTTTCGGGCTTGGAAGCATTCTATTCCGGATATACCGACCGGCTTCGCAGTGAGGTGCTCGCGCTTGCCGAACGCTTCGATCTGTACGTCACGGCGGGCAGCGATTATCACGGAAAAAATAAGCTGGTCGTATTGGGCGATACCGGCATGGACCGGTTGGCGGAGATCCCGCACGGACTGGCCGTATTTTTACAGGCAATCAAGGAACAGGAAACGGAGGAAATCGAATGAAAACAGACGTCATTGAAATCACCGCAAACGGAGCGGGATTTGAAAACGTGCTCGAAGAGACCGAGCGCGCAGCAGCGTATCGCGGGCTCAATCCAAAGCAGGCGTTAAGGCTTCGGCTGCTTGCCGAGGAAATGACCGGCATGCTCAAAACACTGGTCGGCGGCGAACGGTTCCGCTATTGGATCGAATCGGAAGGAACTGCTTTTGCGCTGCATCTTGAGACGCAGACCATTGTGACGCGTGCGCTTCGCGAAGCGCTGCTCAAAGCGAGCTCCTCCGGCAAAAACGCCGCGGCGAAGGGCTTTATGGGACGGCTCAGAGAGATCCTGACGTCGATGTCCGAATCATATGACCCTGCCGCCGAAATGGGTTACGGCTATTCCTATGTGGATATGATCGACTTTGACGCCTCCATGGATATGATGCCGAACGCCGCGCTGTACGGCTGGTCGCTGAAGGCATACCGGGAAGCCGTTATCGAAAACAAGGAAAAGGAACCGGAAAAATGGGACGAGCTGGAAAAGTCGATCACGGCAAGGCTCGCCGACGATGTGAAGATCTTTATCCGCGGAAACAACGTGGAAATGGTAATCGAAAAAACATTCTGAGAGGAGAAATCATATGACCATTCATCAGGAGAAAAACGGAAACGCGCTTTTGATCGCGTTGGAAGGCAGGCTGGACACCATGACCGCGCCGAACCTCGAAGAAACGCTGAAGGAGGCGCTCGAGGGCGTCGAGGAGCTGACCTTTGATTTTGAAAAACTGGACTATCTCTCATCCGCGGGTCTCAGAGTGCTTCTTGCAGCGCAAAAGACGATGAACCGTCAGGGTGCCATGAAGGTAAAAAACGTCAATGAAATCATCCAGGAGATCTTTGAGGTCACCGGTTTTTCCGATATTCTGACGATCGAATAACCTCAAATACACAGCGTGTGTTTGATAAACAAAAAAGGAGATTCGCTGCGGTTTCACGCAAAAGCATCCGCATGCGCCGGTGTGCTTCGGCCATTGCAATCATCACCGGCAGATTGTTATGAAAATCATCTGTATCGACGACGAACCGCTGATTTTGAATATGACCGTTGCGCTTTGCCGGGAGCTTCCGGCAAAGCCGGAGGTATACGGCTTTTCGAACGCGAAGGATGCTCTTTGCCGGCTCGAAGAGCATACGGTGGATATCGCGCTGCTCGACATCAATCTGCCTGATATGAACGGCATCGAGCTTGCCGCGCGCATTCGTGAAACCGATCCGAACGTTTCGATCATCTTTCTCACCGGGTATTCGGAATACGCCGTGGATGCGTTCCGTCTGCACGCATCAGGATATCTCTTAAAGCCGGTCAACAAGCAGCGCCTTGCGGAGGAAATCGATCTTGCCATGCAGCGGCGTAACGCAAAAGCCGCCATTCCCGTCGATCGCGCGAAGATTTCGGCGCGGACGTTCGGTGAATTCGATCTCTACGCAAGCGGAAAGGTCGTTGCGTTTCCGCGTTCAAAGGCAAAGGAGCTCCTGGCATATCTCATTGATCGGCAGGGCGGCAGCATCACCCGAGCGACGGCATTTGCCGTGCTGTGGGAGGAAGGCGTCTATGACCGCTCAATGCAGAAGCAGCTCGACGTCGTGATCCGCTCGCTGCGCGCAACGCTGAAAAGCGTCGGCGCGGAGGACATTCTGGAGATGAAGCAAGGCGCGCTTCGCATCTGCCCCGAAAAGCTGGATTGCGATCTTTATCGCTTCTTAGGCGGCGATGTCGACGCGATCAACACCTATCGCGGCGAATACATGAACGCCTATTCGTGGGCAAGCACAACGGAGGCATTCCTGGACCGGATGCAGAGAAGAATGTAACACACAAATACAAACGTCGCCGCAGGCACAACGCTTGCGGCGGCATTTTTTGTTTACGAACGTTTATTCTCCTTTCAGAAACGCGGCGATGCGGGCAAGATAATCCGGCGCTTCGTCGTAGACAGCGTGACCGTAACCCTCGTAGATATACGATTCACAATGCAGCGCCTCAATCAGATCGTAAGACGCCTGTACGCCCAATACACGATCCTCCACTGCGCCCAGCACCAGCACCGGACAGGCAATCTTTTGTATCTCATTTGAGACATCAAAGGATTGCACCGCGTGCGCGGAAATCAGAAAGTTTTCAAAATCCCGCTCGGTCGCGCCTTCGCCCGAAGCAATGATCGCGTCCTTGTACTGCGCATAGAACGACGGCGTATAGACGCTTTCGCCGAACGCTTCCATCAGCGCGGACGTATTCCGCCCCTCGGCGAGCGTAATCCAGTTTTCAAACGCCGCCGTATTTCCGTGCCTCATATTCATTGCCGTGGAACAAAGGATCAGCGAAGTCACGCGTTCCGGCGCGTCAACGGCGATCCGCTGTGCAACCATGCCGCCCATGGAAACGCCCATCAGATGCACCTGATCGAGTCCGAGCGCATCGAATGCCTTGAGGGTATCCCTTGCCATGTCCGCGATCGTGCAGCCGTCCGGTTCCTCCTTGACGTGATCGAACAGATACACATCGTAGTCCTTTGCCGGAAGCGCATACGCGGAGACGATCCCTTCGGCGGAGCCCATGACGCTCTTCAGCGACAAGCCCGGCAGAATGACGAGCTTCTCACCGTTTTCGTTTCCGAAGTGCAGATAGTCCATTTCCGTTTCTCCGATCGTTACCGTTTTCACAAGTGTTTCCTCCGGTTGTTCGGGCTTTGCGCAGCCGAAAGGTCCCATGCCGATCAGCATAACGCACGCCAATAGGGTCACGATATGTTTTTCATGGTTTCAAACTCCCTGTTATGCCGCAGGTTGAAGCGCTTCGTCAAGCACGACCGGCACGTACTGTTCCTTTGCCTTTGTGATGCCGTCCGGATAGATCACGGCAAAATCGCTCTTCATGGAAATCGGAATAAAGCCTTTCGCGATATAGTCCGCGGACTTTGCGTCCCAGTCCTGCTTGCCCCATTCGCGGAAGCTGTCGTCCGCAACGATCATGTACGCCTCGGCACGGTACGGATTTCTTGCGTCGATCGTATAGTTCATCATGCTCGTGTCGCTGCCGCTGTTGCCGAACGCCAGCACCGGGCGCTGTCCGATCTCGCGCTCGACATAGATGGACTTGTTGGCGTTCAGGTTCTTTTGAATAAAGCCGCCGGTAAGCACCAGTTCATCGCCGTTTTCGTATTTGAAATCCATGTTGGACGGCTCGTCCTCATGTCCCCTCTGCTTCACCTCGAAGTCCGTGCCGATCACGTGTTCCGGTAAGACGAAGTCCCTGATCGGCGAATTTGCGACGATCGCGCGAGTCGTCGTGCGCTCCGTGCCGCTGATGACCCAGATCTCGAAGCCGTTGTTGTAAAGATATTCCACCAGCTCGACCATCGGCAGGTAGAAATTGTCGATGTAACGCATGTTTTCAAAGCTCTGCGTATGCTTCTTGCCGAACTCCGTCACATAATCGGAGAATTCCTCGACCGTCATGCCGGCGTACGCCTTTGCAAAGTTCCTTGCAAGCGTCTCGTCGGCAAGGTATCCAGGCTGGATCGCCGCAGCGACCTGCTTCAACTCGTCCGAAACGCGCTCCGGATGGTCGACGAGGCAATATTCGATGAACATCATCGTGTCGTAATAGGTATAGTACGTCTCACAGGTGAGCGTGCCGTCCATATCGAACACGGCGATGCGATCCTTTTCCGGGATATAGTCCTTGCCGCCCTCGGTCGTGACCGCGGTGACGTAGTCGATCAGCGCCTGCTTTGCGCCGGAGCCCTCGTTCCAAAGCGAAAGCGGCGCGGCTTCGTTCTTCGTCGCAGGCGTCCTCCAACCGACGCCGAAGGCGTACAAAACGCTGACGAAGATCAGTACGCAAAAGAGTACGGCGGCGACGCAACGCCAGAATCTAAGTTGCTTTGTTGTGTTCATTTTTCCCTCATTTTCTTTTATGACTTATGGTTTTATTAAATAGTATAACAAAGTATGTCCAACAGATGTCCAACAAGTCACGTCTCTCCGCTGCTTTGCATCCGAAGCATGCGCTATTGTTGGACATTTGTTGGACGGATTATGATATGGTTTTTGTTGTACACTTGTATGGTTTATGATATATTAAATGTTAAGACCGGCATGGTCATGAACGGAGGAAACCGGCATGAAAAAGATATTGGGCATTACATTCGGAGGTTTGCAGAAAAGAGCGATCCTGCTGGTTGCTCTGATGCTTCTTCTTTTAGCCGCCATGTTCGCAGGCATTACAATCTATCAGAACCGGATGCTTTTGAACGTCGTTGCCGAAACGCGCGTCGAACAGCAAAACGCCATTTCCGAGACGTCCAAAGCCACGATGCATCAGGTGATGGAGGGCTCGCTCGTTTCGGCAACGGAGCTCAAGGCAAACCTCGCTGACAACGACTTTGCCGAGATCGTCAGCCTCACGCGCATGCTGCAAACGATGGCGGAAGGCGTTCTCCAAAACCGCGACAGTCTTTCCCCGATGACCGTGGAGCTTCCCGACGCCGCAAAGGACGGAATGTCCTCCGCATTTGTGCTCTTTGAAGAGGGCGTGGACTACACGCAATCCGAATATCTCGGTTACCTTGCGCACCTTTCCACTCCGATGATCGCCATGCATCAGAACTCCCGGAAAATCGACGGCTGTTATATCGGACTCTCGGACGGCACCGATCTTTGCGTCGACGAAAAGGCAAAGAGCAAGCTTACCGAGTCCGGCGAGCCGATCCCGTTCCCGGTCAGAGAACGCCCGTGGTATCTCGGCGCAATGGAATCGGGCGATCTGTATTTTACCGGAATCACGGTCGATGCGTTTTCCGGAAAGCTTCTCATTACCTGCTCCGCGCCGGTGAAGCTGAACGACGAACCCGTCGGCGTTGTCGGGATCGACGTCGTCCTCGACAGCGTGAGCGACTTTATCGAGTCTGCCGAGCAGGGGACGTACTCCTACCTCATCAACGACCGCGGACAGGTGATCCTCGGTCCCGAGACGAACGGCGTTTTTCCTGTGACGCTGCAAAGCGATGCGGAGGATCTCCGTGCTTCGGAAAACGAAGCGCTTGCCGCGTTTATCGGGACCGCGCTGAACGGACCCACCGGTCTTCAGACCGTATCCGTCGGCGGAACGGAATACTACATGGTCGGGCAGCCTGTTCCGACCGTCGGCTGGGCGGTTGTGAACATTGTGGACAAAAACTTAACCGAGCAGCCGGAACTTGCGCTGCTTTCCGCATATGACGGGATCAATGAGAACGCTTCCGCAACGTTCCAAAAGGAATCCGCAAAGACGAATCTGATCGGAATCCTGCTGCTGGTGCTTGCATTTTTGATCGGTAACGCCGCCGCAATGTTTGCGGTGAACCGCATGGTAAAACCCATCCGGCAGATGACCGAGGATATCACCAAGTGCGGACAGACGGGACAGCCGTTCACCATGCAGGACAAATACCGCACAAACGACGAGATCGAGGTGCTTGCCGAGTCGTTTGCCGATCTCTCAAAAAAGATCAGGAAATACATTCAGGACATCACCGCGATCACCGCGGAAAAGGAGCGCATCAGCACGGAGCTCGCGCTCGCACAGCGCATTCAGGCGGATATGCTGCCGCACTTTTTCCCGCCGTTCCCGGACCGCGAGGAATTCGACATCTATGCAAGCATGGACCCCGCGAAGGAGGTCGGCGGCGATTTCTACGACTTTTTCCTGATCGACGACGATCACCTTGCCGTCGTGATCGCGGACGTGTCCGGCAAGGGGATCCCCGCGGCGCTGTTCATGATGGGATCGAAGATCCTTGTGCAGAACTACACCATGACGGGCATGAGCCCGGGCAAGGCGCTCGAAGCGGTCAACCGGCAGATCTGCGCAAACAACCGGGAACAGATGTTCGTCACCGTATGGCTCGGTATCCTGGAGATCTCCACGGGAAAACTGACCTGCGCAAACGCGGGGCATGAATATCCCGTTCTGAAAACGCCGGACGGCGATTTCGAGCTGTACCGTGACAAGCACGGGTTCATCATCGGCGGCATGGACGGCATGCGCTATAAAGAATATGAGCTGACGCTTGCGCCCGGCGCAAAGCTGTTCGTCTATACCGACGGCGTCCCGGAGGCGACGGACGCCGACAGCAAGCTCTTCGGCACGGAACGGATGCTTGCGGCTCTGAACGAGCGGAAAGACGCATCGCCCGAAGAGCTTCTGAAGAACGTCCGCGCGCACGTCGACGCCTTCGTCGGCAACGCGGAGCAGTTCGACGATCTGACCATGGTATGCCTTATGTACCGCGGACCGAAAAACCGTTGACTCCGCCCTCGATCCGTGATAATATATAATTTGACAGGCCGTCGTACAGACGGCATATAAGGAGTCTGCAAATGAAATTAGCGATCTACGGATACGGAAACCTCGGCCGCGGCGTGGAAGCCGCGATCCGGAAAAATCCCGATATGGAGCCGGTCGGCGTCTTTACGCGACGCGACCCGAACACGGTGCATACGCAATCCGGCGTGAAGGTCTATCCCGCCGACGAGATCGGCAAACATAAGGGCGAGATCGACGCGGTGATCCTCTGCGGCGGCAGTGCGACGGATCTGCCGGTGCTCACGCCGATGCTCGCGAAGGACTTCAACGTGATCGACAGCTTCGACACGCACGCAAATATCCCCGCGCATTTCGACGCGGTCGACGCCGCCGCAAAGGCGGGCGGAAAGCTTTCGCTGATCTCGTGCGGCTGGGACCCGGGCATGTTTTCGCTGAACCGTCTCTACGCCGGCGCGATTCTGCCGGACGGCAGGGATTACACGTTCTGGGGCCGCGGCGTGAGCCAGGGGCATTCCGACGCGATCCGCCGCATTCCGGGCGTGCTGGACGCAAGGCAGTATACGGTGCCGATCCCCGAAGCGCTTGACGCCGTGCGATCCGGCAGTCAGCCCACGCTCTCCGCAAGGCAGAAGCACCTTCGCGAATGCTATGTTGTCGCCGCGCCGGACGCGGACAAAGCCGCCATCGAAGCGGCGATCAAGACGATGCCGAACTACTTTGCCGATTACGACACGACCGTCACGTTCATTTCCGCCGAGGAGATGCAAAAAAACCACGGTGCGCTGCCGCACGGCGGGTTTGTGATCCGCACCGGAAAGACGGGCTTTTCCGACGAGCACACGCACCGGATCGAGTATTCGTTAAGCCTTGATTCCAATCCGGAATTCACCGCCGGCGTGCTCGTGGCGTTTGCGCGCGCGATCGGACGCATGGCTGCCCGCGGCGAGGTCGGTTGTCTGACTGTCTTCGACGTCGCCCCCGCGGACCTGTCCCCGCTTTCGCGCGAAGAACTCCGCCGTTCAATGTTATAACCGATTTCAGGCACTCAAAAAGGATGGCATGCGCTTGCCATCCTTTTTTTGCGTTTCAGATCTTTTTTATACGCCCGTCGTCAGAGACGTGTAATTGCGGACAAATACGTGTTCCATTCCGAAAAGCGGGATGCAAAGTACGTCTCCGTCCAGCGTAAACGGGTATTCCTGCGTTTCTATATCCTGCGCGTAGAATCGGATCACGTTGTTTTTCATGTCGGCAGCATAGCTGTACCATACCAGATCCTGCGCATCTCCGGAATCATATTCGTAATAATAGAAGTGTGCTCGTCCACCCACCTTGAACCAGAGACGCATCTCATACCGGTTCTGCTCGATCAACCTGTTTATACGCTCCGCGGTCCCGTCCCCGTCCTCTTCTTCGATCGACTGCAGGATCCATACGCCTAGAATGCCGTCGGATGGCTTGCTCACTTCGCTCGGAACGGGAAACGCCGGGATCGGTTCATCCGTTTTTTCATAGCAATACAGCGTGGTATCGACATTGGGATTCTGCAGCACCAGTCTGTCCGTGCCGGGATCATAGGAGATCCGCATATCCAGATA
>CAMNHT010000004.1 GCA_946539625.1 uncultured Clostridia bacterium
CTGTTCTTTAAGAATTCTTCTGCAAAGCCGTCTTCTCTTGCCGGAACAACGATTGTATCGAGTTCGTCTGCGTCTTCAGATGCAGGCATATCCGTTATAATATCATCCTTAAACGGCGTAAACCTGTGCAGCTTCTTAGTTCCGCAAATATATGTTTGTGCTTCCAGGACATCGGTTGTCATAGTAAGCTGTCCCATGACATTATACAGTTCTTCCGTCGCTTCGTCGATGATGACGATCGCTGCGGGTTTGTTGTCAAAGATGACCTTATCAAGCAGTTCACTATTGTTATTGTAGGTGGAATGCTTATAAAATTCGTTCAACTTTTCCTGTTTCTTTGAATCTGCCTGAATCGCATCAAGCAACAGGTTTTTCATTTTATATTTGTCCATCTCGGAGGAAATGCCGAACCGAAGAATCTGCTCGCCGATATGCCCGTAAACGTCATGGCTATTCAGCTCAACCTCGACCAGATAAAGCCGCGGATCGGTATGAAAAGTCAAGTCTAAATAATAGCCGTCGGGGATCGTTGCGCCTTTTTTCGGTTTACCGATCAGCTTCTTGATGTCAAAATAGATGCCATCCTTGCCGAAAATAGAATCGACATTTGCAACGATCATCCTTTCAAACTCAGATTCCAGCGCATATGTATATAAGCTATAAGCATTACCTGACTCATCAATGATTCTATACATCTGCTACCTCCCAGATAACCTATCGGATGCAAGCGCTTTCGGGGCAAAAGGTATTCCTGCTCTCTATAAACGACTCCGAAAATATTATACGGTAATTCGTTCCCTTTTTCAAGGCGGAACACGCTTTTGTATTCATGACAAAAGTACTACATATGGTACAGCGAGATTTTTCTATAATAAATATAACACCACAAATTACAAAAAAATCCATCGACATCCTCTTTTTCGTACAGAAAACAGTTTATACTGGTGATACGGTGAAAAAAGTATCGTTCGGGAGGAGGTGGTTGAATGCCGATTTTGGTCAAGCGAGCGGACGGGAGCAGCACACCATATAAAAATGCAGAGTACATTCCGGCGTTTCTGATGATCCCGGAGGAGCTGCTAAAACGCTGCGGAAAAGCGCTGTATGAGCTGCCGCGGACACGCGCCGCGCTGCTCGGCGATCGGGCGGTCATCCGGCAGGTCGAAAGCGACCTCTTTCTGGAGTGCATCGTCGACACCTACGCCTATATGGCGTGGCTGCACATGGGACAAAAGGGTCGGCTGGAGGATTATTCCGGCTATAATCCATGCTGGCGTGTCGCCCATGCAGCACCGCTGTGGATTGGTAAGCTGAACGATCTCGGACTTCTTTACACCTTTCCACAATGGCTCGAGGCAACGGAACAGCTCCCGACAACGCCGTTCGGATTTGTGCCGTATGAGACTGTCGATAAGTTTCTGTCAATCGCCGTGCCGAGCGTCATGCAGAGGGATGGATATGCGGTATGGCTAAACTATGTGCAGAAGCACCCGTGCTTTGAGGACTTCGACGAGCATCGGTACAGCTGGCAGAAAGCGGATTTTATCAAGAAATGGTATCATACGCGGACGAAGCACCCGACGACGCTTTCGCGCGAGGTGCTGCGCATACACGAGATCGTGGACGGTGCAGAAGCCGGGCTGCTCCATTCCAATGAGCACTCGGAATTCGAGGACGGCATTGCCGCGAAGATCGACGCGGAGCAGTTTCTGCAAACGCTGACCGAAACGGACCGGAAGATTCTGTCACTGCGGCTGAAGGGCAGAAAAATGCACCCGCGGGGGCGGGTGCGGGGGGGAGAAATGGGGCGTCTACTGAGTATTAAAGTCCTTATATCTTTGCATTGCCCTTATCTCATTTTGCAAAGATTACTTCGTTATCCATGATTTGAAGCGCCTGCTGTTCAAGTTTGTATGCTTCATAACGCTTTTCGTTCGCCTCAAGAGCAAGATCATTGATTTGCTTTTGGATATCTTTATTTTTCAACAACGGTATTGCTATTTGACGAACATGGTTATCGTCTATCTCATCAACTACCGAACCATAGGTAAAGCGGGTAATAAGATGATAACCATACTCAGAAGCCAGAAAAATATTGAGATAGCCCGCGATCTCTTTACTCGCAGGTACAACGCGAATAATATGTTGATTCGCTGTCCAGTTTTCCCAATGCTTTCCTACAAGCGCAACTTTGCCAATTGTGCCGCTGCAAGTGATCAGCGTCATATTTTCGTGTAGCGTCAGTTGTTTCGCTATGCGATCACCGTGATGTACAAGTGAAAGATACTTCTTGTTAGACGGATCAAGTTCCCATAACTGCTTTCCGCCGATAAACACCTTACCATAGCCTTCCCCTACATAAACACGTTTGAAACGACCGGGTAGAATAATATCCTGGCTAATTCTGTTATCGCCAATTGTTGTTACTTCTTCAGCATGTTTTCTCATATGCTCAACAATTGCATCGACAATGGGCACATGATAAGAAGCATCTATGCGCCCGTTCATTTTGCTTAATTTGATGCTGAATGTTTCAACAGGAGCGCTCTTTTTATATACATCTGTATCAAAATCTGAAATGCTCGGAAGCTGAAGCTCATCAATTAATAATTGCGTTGCCTTGTCGACTAAAGTATTGGAATCATCGCGCAACCCATACGATCGGATAATCAAATCATGTATCTTTATTTTAAGCTCTTTGGGGGCTTCAGGAATAGGAACCATGGCAAGATGCTCTGGCTCAATTTCTTGTATAACAGCACCAAATTTAGTGGAACATACAACGGTTTTTCCTATATGAGATCTCAAAAAAGCATATACATAACCCGGATACTCTTTACACTTAATTCGAATTGCGTGTTCGCTAACTAACAAGTGAGATAATGTTTCACCTACATAAGTAACATTGCCTATTGTTCCTGAACGAGAAATAAGAACAGTATCTTTCTCAACTCGAACATCTTCAGCGGCAGCATCATTTATCATATACTTAACAGGTACGGGCTTGCAGTCTAGCATCTCCGAACTTCCCAGAAAACCAACTGAATCTTCTCGCGTTTTGTTTACATAATGGCGCTTAATGCGACCGCCATAATACGCACGATCAACAGGACCATTTTCACCAATTAGATTAACAGCTTTGTATTTACCATGTATTAGTAAATCATAAGCATGTTTAGCTTCAACATCAAATACACTTGCCTCCAGGCGTTTCCCACGGGAAACAACATCCGATAAAGAAACCGAACACCATTTTAGTGGTACTTCTGTTACAATTGAAATCCCATTTGTTGCAGTTTCATTATGAGATGCAAGACTTGGTATTACCATGCTATACCCTCCTGTTTTTTCCATTCGGCAAAAATACCAGGTACATCCGGTGTTTGATCATCTTCTACTTTCTTCTTTTGTTCATGTGATACCGTTTTATCCCCCTCACTTGTTTCTCCAAGGATCAATACGCTATTGGTATCCGGAACAAGAATTTCATTTCCTTCTATATCACGCTTAAAGATAGGATTGCCGCGTTTATCATGACCGATTTTTTCAACCATAGCCATAAAGATATTATAATCTGCCATAATTCCGCTCTTTTCTTCTGTATCTTTCTGCGCTTGCGTTTTCTTTTGCAAGAAAAGAACTGACGTTTGTGTCCCGTTTCGAGGTTGGAAAGTATCCGCATGGAGGTCAACACTTGCGACAATCCGATGATTACGGATAAGCCATTCTCTGATATAGCCAAGACCGGGAGCGCCTAAAATCGAATCCGGAAGAACAATTCCCATCCTTCCGCCGGGAACGAGCAGTTGCGTGCAACGTTCAATGAAAAGAATTTCCGGCGGAACCGAGGATTGTAAGCGATCAGTTTTCTTCCATGTTCCTTCTTTCTTGTTATTCTCCCAAATATGTGCAAGGTCAAATTGTTCTAAAACATTCTTATCTTTAACAGGGATCTTGCTTCCGAAAGGAGGGTTGGTTACAATGACGTCAAAAAACTCAAGCGTTGTATAATTTCTAATGTCTGTTTTAGCTATTCCAAGCGATTCGGCAAGTTTCGTTCTAAACTCATCGCTCCACTCGTGAGGCGGAAGCAGGGAATTTGTTTGAAGAATATTGCCGCTTCCATCGTTGTTCATGACCATGTTCATTTTTGTTGCTTTGACAAGATCGGGATTGATATCAAAGCCGAAATAGTTGTGTGCCGCCATCTCAGATATACGATCTTGAAAAGCACGAACAGAATCAGTATCCCACTCTTTTCGCGGTTTTCCCAATTGTTCAGAGAACTCTTTTTCAAGCTGATTGATTACATGCGTCATTGCAGTTACAAGAAATCCTCCTGTCCCGCATGAACTATCCAGCACTTTCTCATCCATCTTGGGATTGATCATTTCCACAACCATTTTCATCACATTTCTGGGCGTGAAAAACTCACCTCTGTCACCACGGAGGTTAGCGCCTACAATTTCTTCGTATGCTTTTCCTTTAATGTCAATATTTGTATTGAGCAAACTATATTTCTGCAGTTCGCTTACGATATATGCGAGACTGCGAGGAGACAGCTTGATTTCATCATTTGCATCAAAAATTTTACCGTGTTTTTTCTTGACGCGATCGAAGATTTTTGAAATGCGCTTTTTAACCGTCAACTGTCCATCCGGATTAGAACGTTCCTCTGAAGTAGTATAAAAATCTAACGGCGTAGGAATATTACGTTCGTCCTCAATCTTGCAGAATATGACTTTAAGAAGTTCAAAGAACGCCGGTTGTTTCTGCAAACCATCATTTACGTGGATATGGTTATGGCAGGTCTTAAAGACAAACAGCAAATTGTCATCATAGGCATTCTTTAACGATGTACGTTTGGGACGGTTAATATCATCAAGGTTTCCATCCGCAGAAGGAATATCATTATATTCCATAAAATCCACGGCACCAGCGTCGTTGATATATTTGCGGAATACCTCTTTTTGCTTTCCGTTCGTCCACATGCCCCATTCACAATTTGGACAAGCGGACATGTATGATTTTAACTGTTCAACGCCGTCTTTTGCATTGCGTGCATCTACAGCTTCTTTTTTGCACTCGATAATGATTTTAATCTTATCTTGTGTTTGTAGTGTAGGTTGCGTACAATCTTTGTCAAAAATAACGAGGTCTGCGCGCGGCTTTCTTGATCCGAGCTGCAGGGTATATTCAACGCGAACTTGTTTTGGCAAATACTTATGCTCATTTACGAGACGTTTTTCAATCGTTTGACGTACATATTCCTCGGGTGTATCATTACGTAGTTTTTGATCAATATAGTCACAAATCTTTCCTTCCGGTATTACAATGATCTTTGTATCCATATTACCCCCACAATATCCATCCTATATACAATATAGTGATATTTTAGCAGAATTGATAAAGAAAAACAACTCCTACTATTCGGCTTTGCCCATATTATATAGCTTTGACATCCTCTTTATCGGACAGGAAGCGGAAAACGCAGCGGCGATCCGATACGGAGAAATCTGATTGCAGGCGCTTCGCGCCAGTGAGAATCGATGATCAGCCGCGGCGATCCGTTACGGAGATTCTTCTGATTGCTTAGACAGCGGAAGAATCTCCGGCGACGCGGCAAAGCCGCGTATACGAACGGACGCTTCGCGCCCGTTCTCGCTGCCCCAGCCGCGACAAAAAAACAGCCCCCATGAAGGGGGCTGTTTTTTTGGTAGCGGCGATCCGATTCGAACGGATGACAGGTCGGGTATGAACCGACTACTCTGGCCAACTGAGTTACACCGCCATAGCAGAATTATTATAAACGAAGAATTCCGCTGTGTCAAGCATTTTTTACACCTGCGGTCGGTTTCATTTTTTCACGGTGCGGTCGGCTTCATGTTGTTGACCGTCACAGGCGCGTACGCGTTTACAGGATGAAGTATGCGAGCAGTCCGCCGAGCGTGAGGCTCAGCACGTTTGCCGTGATCGTGAACAAAAGAAGACGGCGGCGGCTGATGTCCGGATACTTTTTCTTATAGAACGCGTACTCGATGAATACGACCGTGATCTCCAGCGCAATGAGGATGACCCAGTAGCTGATCCTGCCGAACGCGTACGCGATCAGCAGCAGAAGATTCATCACGGGGTTCGTGATCGCGTTGATCGCAAAGACGTACTTCGTCGGACGAATCTTGAAACACAGCGCCGTGAGCCATTCGACCAGGAACGTGACGGCGACCGGCATGAAAAACCCGGCGAACGCGTACAGAAGAAGCCACGCGCCGCAGCTCAGGCACAGCTCCCCAATCCCGCCCGTGCAGGAATCCGCCCCCTTCGGCTTTCCGGCGGCAAGCGCGTTCGTTTCTCCGTCAAGCGTATAGCTGCCGTACGGCTCGATCGCGATCTCATTTGTCCGCGTTTCCGTTCCGTCCGATCCCGTGAGCGCCAGATAAAACTGCGTTTCATCCTCGGCAAACCAAACGCCGATCCTCCAGTTCTTCGCGCCGTTCGACGTGTAGGATTCCCCCTGCCGCAGCGTCCCGTTCTCATGCAGAAAGAACGCCGTGACGGTCGTTCCTTCCGGCACGTTTTCAAGATACACCTTGAGCTCCCACGGATCCGGCGCGGGCGCGTTGGCGCTTGCGGCATGCGGGATCAGCAGAAGCATGAATGCTGCAAGAAGCAGGATGCAGATCCGTTTTTTCATGGGCGATCCTCCGGGGCGTTTTTTTCAGTATACCATATCCGCAGCGACAGAATCAATTTGTACGCTAATCACAGCAGCGACAGCAGGAAGATTCCCGCAACAAAGCTGATTGCATTCGCAACAAATGTGAACAGCAACAGGCGCGGGCGGGAATAGCTCTTATATTTGCGGGTATAGAACCCGTATTCGACGCCGAAGACCGCAAGCTCGAGCGCTGCGAGCGCAATCCAATACGCGAAACTTCCGCGATTCAGCATGATAACAATCAGCAGGATTATGTTCATCACAGGGTTTGTGATCGCGTTGATCCCGAACACATACCGGACCGGGCGAATGCCGAAGCATAACGCGACCAGCCATTCAATCAGCAGCGTGATCCCGAGCGGGATCGCAAGATAGATGATGCGCAAGATCCATTGGGCTTCATCCTTTATCGGATCGTAATACGCGCCGGTCGATTCCAGCTTATTCGTTCTCCCGTCATACGTATACCCGCCGTACTTGATGATCTCCGCCGCGTCCGTCCTCTTCGTGTCGTCTTTCGTCGTGATCAACAGATAAAACGTTGTCTCGCCGTCCCGTACGTGAATATATGCTATGCCCTCCGTATCATTCGAGTAACGACTGAAGCTAGCTTCCTCTGTGCGGCTCGAACCGTCCATCTTCACCAGTACAGCTTCTATCTTCGCGCCCGATTTCAGATGCTTGCATTCAACCCAAAGCGTGTCCGGTCTCCTTCCGGAAGGCGCGTTGGCGCTTGCGGCATGCGGGATCAGCAGAAGCATGAATGCTGCAAGAAGCAGGATGCAGATCCGTTTTTTCATGGCGTTCCTCCGGACGTTTTTTTCAGTATACCACGAATGCGGTGCTGTTGCAATCGGCTGCAGCGCCGCCTGCCGAATCGTCGATAAACCTTTTTCAAACGCGGTGGAACGCGATATTCGTACGCATTCCGGTTTTCTGCGCTGAAAATGTCGCCGGATCTGAGAAAAGGCGATGGAATAACAGAACAAGAACTACATAATATCCGCACACCTGGGTGGTACCAATGCCCCCTTTCTGAAAGGTAAAATACGTACAGAAAGGGTGGTATCGATATGGATGCAAATGAAAAGATCAAAACCATGATGGCAAGCCGAGGGTGGACGCCGTACAAACTCGCAAAGGAAAGCCGCTTGTCTGAAAACACCATCGCAAATTTGTTCAGGCGGAATTCTGTACCATCGATCTATACGCTGGAAGCAATCTGTCACGGCTTTGGAATCACCTTGTCTCAATTCTTTGCGGAGACAGAAAATATGGTTGAGCTGACGCCGGAGCTGGAGGAACTGTTTGAAAGTTGGAAGGCATTAACGCCGAAACAGAAAAGCCTGATCCTTCAACTCATGCGCGAACTGTAATTAAAAAAGGATATACCCTTTCCTTTTCATAACCTATCGGAGGCAATATGGAACAAAGAACCAAGAGCAAGAAGATCTTTCTGATCCTGATCCCCGTTGTGCTGATCCTAATCGCAGGCGCCGTGTTCGGATTTCTGTACTTCCCGGCGCAAAAGACGTATCGAAAAGCATTGATCGCCGCGCAGGAACGCCCGTACGATGAAGCTTGCGGCACACTGCAGGACGCGATCCGGACGTTGGACGGTAATCCGCTGTTTACCGGAAAACGGAGCGAGCTTGCCGTGCTGCTCGGCGACCTCGTCAGCGATCACACCTTTGAACATGCCATAGACCAAAGCGGTGACCTTCCGTACGCCGAAGCATGCGCGATCCTGCAGGACGCGATGGCTTCCCTCGAGGGAAAACCGCAGTATGCCGACCGGTATGAAGCGCTGCGTCTGCAATTTTTCGAGATGACAAAGGCGGAGCTTAACTATGCAATCGACGAAGGCGAAACGGCGTACGCGCTGAAACTCATGCAATCGCTTCCGGAGGCGGAGGCGCTGCCTTTTTACGACTTGATCTTTGCAAAAGCCGAAGCTGTTGCCGCGGAGGGCGACAAATTCCGGGCGATCGCCATCCTGGAACCGCTGGGCTCCTATGCGGACACGGCAGAACGCATCGAAAAGCTGCGTGAAGGGATCCGGTTTGACGACGCCGCCGCCGTATTCACGGGCAGCAACTACGACGAAGGTGCAGCCGCACTGCGCGCACTCGGCACCGAGGAAGGCAACGCCGCGGCGGAGCAGCTTCTGAAAGATCGGACCGCTCGCAGGGCGTCGGTCCGCGATCAGGCAGTCTCGACGGTCGCCGCAGGCGCGTGGCACACGGCGTGGCTTGACAACGGCGTCGTTCGCTTCTCGGGCGACGCGCGCTATACCGTGCCGGAAACGAGCGCCGACCGCGTCTTTTCCGGTCTTTGCTCGATCTTCGCGCTGAAGGACGGTCATGTGATCCCGTTCGGCGAAACATTCGGTGCGGAGGATGCGATCGCAGCGCTTTCCGGCGTCGTCGATATGGGGCTCGGGCTCAATCATGCGCTGTTTCTGAAAGGGGACGGAACCGTTGCGGGCGCAGGCAGCATGGCATACGGCAAGCTGAACACGGTGGACTGGACGGGTATCACCGACGTTGCTGCCGGCGCATGGCATTCGGTCGGATGTAAAGCGGACGGCGGCGTTCTTTCGGTCGGCAACGATGCTTTCGGACAGTGCGATACGGCGGACTGGACCGGGATCAAAGCGGTCGACGCCGGACTTTGGCACACGGTCGGACTGAAAGCGGACGGAACGGTCGTCGCGTGCGGCGACAATACCTATGGGCAATGTGACGTTTCGGATTGGACGGATATTGCTGCGATCTCCTGCGGCGCGTGCTGTACGGTCGGACTCCGTTCCGACGGCACGGTCGTTGCCTGCGGCGACAACGCTGCCGGACAGTGTGACGTAACGGGCTGGACAGAAGTTGCCGCGATCGACGCCGGCGCGTATCATACGGCTGCCGTGCGTATGGACGGGACGCTGCTCTTTGCAGGATGCATTCCGCACGAAGCGCTTCCCGAGACGCCGGTTTTCGATTCCGACTGGGCGCTGGACCCGATCTCCGATGATTCCGCGCGTTCCTCTGTCGAACAGACGGTCTATATCGAGGGGCTTGAATCGGAATACGGTCCGTGGCTGTATCTGGACACAAACGGCGCCGCGCTGATCTGCATTGACGATTCCGCGGAACGTACGCCGCTGCGGGCGGATCTTCTGGCGACGGCAAACGCGCTGCCCGGCGGCCGCGTCACGCAGCCGGAGGCAACCGGACGCATCATTTATATGGATCCCGAAATGCCCGATCTGCAGGCGCAGAAGGCGCATGCGGTCGTCGCGTTCACCGGCGATTATATCGGCTTTACCTCGAACCGAAAGGCGGTTATGATCCGCAACGGCATCGTCTATTACGACCGCGCCGAAACAACGACGCTCGCCGTGATGCCGGACGGTACGCTGCAATTCTTTGACAGAGGGGAAACAACGGCGGATTATCTGCTCGGTCAGGGGGTAAAGGACAGCTTTTCCTTCGGTCCGCTGCTGGTAAAGGACGGCCGCAGCGCGATCGACCCATCCGTCGGCGACGCGAATTCATCCTACACCATGCGTGTCGGCTTCGGCTACAGCGACCCGTATCATTACCTCGCCGTCGTAGCGCTGCGTCCCCGTATGAATCAGTTTACGCATGTCATGACGGCTGACACATTGGTCAGCTACGGGGCAAGGCTCGCCTATAACTTTGACGGCGGACATTCCACCGCGCTTGTCTTCATGGGACGGGATCTTTCCCGGCTGTCCTTTGACGGCACGAATTACAGTACCATCCGTGCGCTCTCCGACATCGTGGTATTCCTTGAAAATCCGATGGTGCAGCCGCCCGCGGAAGAGCCGGAGCCGCTGCCGGAAGAAGAACCGACGCCCGAGCCCACACCCGCGCCGTAAGGCTACGGAAGGAACGGCGCGACCGGCTGATTGGTTTCGAACATCTCCATGTACGCGTAATAGCGCGGGTGTTCACGCCAGCCGCGCTTCGTGGACCCGGCCGATACAAGATCATATTCCGCATTCGGGAAGGCGTTCTGCAGGGCAGCGACGCCTTCTTCTCCGATCTGCCGCACGACGACCTCGCCGAGCCAGATCCGTTCCAGCTTTTTGCACGACAGCAGCGGCGTGATGTCCGTAATGCCGGTGACGACCAGATTGACGTCAACGAGCTCGCTGAGATTTGCGAGCGGCGTGATATCCGTCATATAGATATTCATAAACAATTCCAGATACTTGAGCTTCGTGAGCGTGCCGATCGGCGTGATGTCCTTAAGACTCCAGTTGTCCGCAAGGATCAGGACCTGCAGATTCTTAAGCTCCGTGATCCACCCGATATCCGCAATATCGTTGTGTCCGAGGTCCAGCGCAATGAGGTCCCGGCAGTAGCGCAGCACCTGCACATCCTCCGTGTGCTTGCGGTTGTTGTTAAGGCCGTGCTGCATCATGGAGAAGGCGATCGCATCCGTCGCAACGCTCCAGCGGTCGAACCGCACCGTCCAGACGACGCCGGCGTCCGGATAGCGGTCTCTCAAAGCCGCAAGCTGCTCATTCGACAGCGAGCAGTCGTGCAGCGCGAGTTTTCTGAGCTTCGGGAACCTTCCGACGGCGTCTGAAAACGCTTCATATGAGTCGATCTGCGCACCGGAAAGATCCAGTTCCTCCGTAAAGCTGTCCCATGGCGTACCGTTCAGAAGCACCGTCCGGCGAAACATGACCGAAGAAAACCGATCCGAGATCGTGTTCATCTGCTCGTCCGAAAGCGTCGTTTTCAAAAGATCGACTTCCGTAAGCGCCGGAAAACAGCTGAGATAACCGGAAAGCGTTTCCGGATCCTGCTCTCCCGAGAACGTAAGCGTATCCGTATCCGACGCCGAAGCGCCGTAGACCGCGTCCGTCCATAGGATCCGAACGCCCGGAACATCCTGTTCCGCCGCCGCGATCGCTTCGCTCGCCGCAACCGTTTCGGAAAGCTCCAGGGTTTCCAGCATGGGGCACAGGGATGCGGCCGTCCGGATCTCATCCGAAAGCGGCGCCGTCGCCGGCACGGTATATGTACGCAGCGTTTCGCTCGGTTCGTCGCCGATCAGAAGCGTGTCGGAAAAAACAACGTCAGGATATCGCATTTTCAGATCCGTCCAGTCCCGTTCAAACGCCGTCAGTCCACCCTCAAAACGCGCGGGATCAAAGCGCCTTATGAGCTGCACGGACCGGCATTCCGGAAGATGCGCGAGCGCTTCGGAAAGCGGCAGAAGATCATCGACCGGTTCGGAAAGGACGAGCAGATCGAGATCCGCCGGAACCGTCTGTCCGTATAACGCGACCGTTTCTAAAGGTGCCGGCGTATCCATAGGTTCTGCCGTCTGCTCGGTCGCCGCCGAAACCGGCTCCTCCGTCGGTTCCTTGCAGGCAAATAAGAATGCTGCCGTCAGCAGACATACGATCAGAAAAAAAACACGTGCCCTACGCATAACCATACTCCTGATTTCAATCAGTGTCAGTATACCACACACACCGGATGCATGCAACCTCCGGCAGCGGATCATATATTATCTTTCTGTCCCATAAAAGGTCTTTTCTTTTTTCAATTTTCTGTTATACTGTTCGTATACGAACATTTGTTCGTATTATCCGCAGGAAAGGAGATATGAAATGTGCGTAAAAGAATGGAAGCGGATTGCCGAATGGGAAGCGATGCATTATCGCGAGCGTAAAGCGTTTCTGAAGGGTGTTCGGGATGCGGACGGAGATATGACTGCCCGTGCGGAGCAGTATCAAAGATGGGTCCGTGCGACAGACGGCGTTCTTCGATACCTGAAACAACAGGATCCGGAGAGGGAGCGGTTCTTCCGGCTGTGCTTCGGCATCGACGGAGGCAGAAAGCAGCACGACAAAAAGGGCATGGTGAGGCTGACGTTTGCGTTCCACGTATCGCAGTCTACCATGTATCAATGGAAAAACGAGGTGCTGACGCTGCTGCTGATCGCCGCAGCGGAGACAGGCGCTTTGAAACCGTTTCACACCGGTTCGGAGGAATGAAAGGAGCAAAGGGGACGTCGGGCTGACCGGCGTCCTTTTTTCGAATCCGCGGCACCGTTCGGCATACGCAACCCGTTCTTTTTCAAATATGCAGCGCGGTATGCGCGCCGCATAGGCGCATGCATCATGCACGCGTTTACCCGTTTATATTATTATTGATATTCATTATTTTGTGTTTTTTGGGTGTAATTATGAATTATTCATTGCGTATTCAAACGTGATATACCGCATATGCAAGGGCGCAAAAACGGTGGATAACTCCGAAAAAACCAGTGTTCCGTGCCCTGAATTGTGGATAACTGTGTGGACGGTGTGGAAATGTATGCGATTATGCACCCCTTTTCGGGGGAATGAATATTCACGCATGGATGCGAATTTTATCGAAAAGTCCCGATGCGCAGGGACGATTCCGAATCGAACACGCAATACCGTTTATGCATATATATTTCGTTCAAATCAATGAAAAACGTCCGTTTTCAGCCGTCATTTCGCGATTTTTCATTGACAGCGGGTGTTTTTCAAGACCTTATGTCCTTCTTGCATTTTCGGAAAGAATACGATATACTATGGCGGTAGGTTTGAAACATATGAAACGTCTTTTTATCCTTGTTATATTGCTCATACTGATTGCGTGCGGGAACGAACCGGTTACCGCGACGCCGGCGCCGACGAACGTTGCGGAGGTCATCACACAGCCGCCGCATACGTCCGAGACGGACGTCGTTACGCCGACGCCGGAACCCACACCTGCCCCGACGCCCACACCGGAACCCACCGAGGAACCGACCCCCACGCCGGAACCGACCCCCACGCCGGTCGATCTGTTGGGACCGGACTATTCCCATCTCTTCAGCGACACGCCGGTGCTGACCGAGGACGGCTATTCCGACGACAGTCTGTGCTTTACCATCACCCGGTATGACGATAATCACGAGGTTTGCAAGTATCTTTGCGTTTACTACGTCGCCGACATCTATGTAAAGGATATCGAACGGCTGAAGACCGCGGCGGCAGGCGGCGATTTCGCTGTCCGCAACGAGGATTACGTCCGGAATATCGCGGCGGAAAACAATGCGCTTCTGGCCATCTCCGGCGACTATTTCAATTATGAAAGCAACGGCGTTGTCAGCAAGGGGCTGGTCATCCGCAACGGCGTGCTGTATCGGAACGAATACGATGAACGCCGCGACCTCTGTGTGCTGTACCGGGACGGCGTGATGAAGACCTATGAAGTCGGTACCTATACCACGGAGGAGATCGTTGCGCAGGATCCGTGGCAGACCTGGCAGTTCGGTCCGGCGCTGCTCGACGAGAACGGTCAGCCGAAGAAATATCCGCAAAGGTTCAACTCACAGCTTGAAGGGATCAACCCGCGCTGCGCGATCGGCTATATCAGCCCCGGGCACTACTGCTTCGTCGTCGTCGACGGTCGCGCCGAACACTATTCGGACGGCGTGGACATGTGGGATTTTTCCGAGATCATGTATCGGCTCGGCTGCAAGGCGGCTTACAATCTGGACGGCGGGCAGTCCGCGCAGATGTATTTCAACGGCGAGAACCGGAACAAAAACGCCGGTTGGCGTCTGATCTCCGACATCATCTTTTTCCGGGCAGAGCCGGATCCCGAATCCGATATGGAATCCGATTCCGATCCGGGTCTGAGCAACGGAGAAGGATAATCCCCCGTCATAACGAAAAAGCGGTCCCCCGATCGAACGGGAGACCGTTTCTTGTTTTGGTTCATCAATCCCAGATGCGGTATGCCATCAGGAAATGTTCCTGCCAGTATTTGCTCTTCAGAATGTTGCTCGACGTGATGCGGACGTGTCCGTCCGAGGAGGACGCGTCGATCATCTTCCCGTTGCCGAGATAGATGCCGACGTGACCGGTCGCCATGGACGAACCGACGAACACGAGAACGTCGCCGCGCTCCAGCGAGCTCATGGAATTGATGCGTTTATACTTCGAACACGAACGCCAGATGATGCTGGTCATGTAGCCCTGCCGCACGCCCGCCTGATTCAGACACCAGTATACGAAGCCGGAACAGTCGAACTGGTTCGGGCCCTTTGCGCCGCGCACATATCGGCAGCCGATCTTGCTTTCCGCGATCTCGATGAACCTTTCGACACCCTTCGAGCTTGAAGAGGAGCCGCTGCTGCTGCCTGAACTGCCGGAAGGCTTCGGCGTCGTCTTGCTGCCGCCGGAAGGCTTCGGCGTCGCCGTCTTTTTGACGGCCGCCGTTGCCGCCGCTTTCGCCTTTTCGCTTTCCAGCTTTTCGAGCGTCTTAGCGTTGATCTCGCCGTTCTGCGAAATGCCGTTGCGCTTCTGGAATGACTTGACCGCTTCGACCGTGGTCTCTCCGTAATAGCCGGTGATCTGGCTGGATCGGATATAGCCGAGCTTATACAGCTTCTGCTGCGCCGCACGGATCGCGGAACCGCTCATACCGAGACGCATGGCGTAATGGACCGCGTCTTTGCTGTCGATCTGCTCCATCGTCGCGGGACCGAGACAGCCGTCGCGGACGAGTCCGTTCGCTTCCTGGAATGTCTTGATGGCGGAAACGGTCTTGCTGTCCATTTTGCCCGTACAGGCGTAGTCGCTTGCGAGATATCCGAGCTTCTGAAGGCGTTTCTGATAAGAAATGATCGCGTCGTCAGAATCGCCCGCCTTATAGCTGTTGCTGACGACGTCGCCCGAATACAGCGTGTTCAGCGTCTTTGCGCCGACCTTGCCGTCAACCTTCAGATTGTTTGCGCTCTGGAACGACCGAACCGCCGCGGCGGTCTTTTCGCCGAACGTGCCGGTGCGGCTGTTTTTATCAAGATAGGCAAGCTCGTAAAGACGGTCCTGTACCTCCTTGACGTCGTCGCCCTCATCGCCCTCCTGCATGACGTACTCATGAGCTTGTCCGCTGACGAGCAGCGCATAGGTGACTTCGCCCACGATGCCGTCCGGCAGAAGATTGTTATGCTTCTGGAATGTGATGATGGCATCCTGCGTCTGATTGCCGAAATAGTCGGTGGGCTCATCCGGGTCCATATAACCGAGCTCCATCAAAGACGACTGGACCGTCAGGATCAGCGCATCGGTATCGCCCTTTTTCAGCATCCTGCCGCCGAGATAGTTTGTTGCTTCCGCCGGATCCTGCGTCACCTCCGGAACGGGCGTTTCCTGTACTTCGACAGTCGGCGCAGCGGTAGGCAGCGGAATCTCGGTAGCGTCCGGCTCCGTCGGATGGTTCACGACCACCGTATCGTTTGAAAAACCCGGATCCGGACGCGCGGGCTGCACGAGAGCTGCGGGCTCCGCGCCGGCTTCGATCCTGCGCCCCGTTCCGCATCTTGCGATCGCAAGACTGCCGCTGACGATCCCGATCACAAGACCCAGAAGCAGCACGACCGTTACCGCTGAAAGCAGAACGCGCAGCGGTTTTTTCGGAACGATTTTTTTGAATTGTTCCCGGAGGCTTTCAAAGAGTACCTTACCGGTTGTTTTTTCCTGTTGTTCCATGGCTGTTTCCTCAACTCATACGATACCACACAAATGTGTCATAAATGCGTACGAATTCAAAACGATTCTGTCTATTTTATCCCTGCGGATAGGTGGAAAGCGCCGAAAGCAGCTCCTCGCGGATCTGCGCCCGCCGCCACGCCGGCGCAAGCAGCGTCGTGTGCCTGAGATTATCGACCAGAAACCGATGCACCATCTCCCACGGCGCGTCGATCTCCGCGTGGATCGTTTCGCCCTCCGGACGCATTTTAACGGCGTCTCCGAACGCGTCCAGAAGCGCCCCCGCAAGATGTTCCGCGCAGAGCACCGTATGCTGTTCCTTTACGTCGGTCAGATAGATCGTACGGTTCACATACGAAGGCACATCCAGTCCGTCTCTGCATTCGATCAGCGTCTCCGCCGCGCGCGAAGGCACGTCGGTCAGCGTGACCTGCTCCATCAGGTCACAGCGGTAATGCAGAAGCCGCCCGTAACCGGACATAGAGACGATCACATAGTAATACCCCTCCGCCAAAAAGAGCGCGTACGGCGACACCGTAAACGGCGTTTCCAGCTGCGGCTTCTTCCGGCCGTCCGTCTGCACGACGGTGTACAGAAAACTGACCTGCACGTTTTTCAGGATCGCGTCCTTCAGAAGATCGAGCGTTTCAAACACGTTTTCCGACTGTTTTCCGGTCTCCGCGTCGGATACGTAGATCGGCACAAGATCCTGAAGACGTTCGATCTCGCGCTCGGCGCGTTCGGAGCGCGGCGCGCGTAAATACGCGTCCAGCGCGGCAGGGTTATGTTCGTGCTGCACGGAACCCGCGTCCGTCTTGAGATAATACCCCTTGCCGTTCTCCTGATAAGTGGAAAGCGGAAAGCCCATTTCCTGCAGAAGAAGCAGATTGCGCCCGACTGCCTTGCGTTCGGCGATCATGCCGTGATCCTCCGCAAGGAATTCGATGATATGGCGCGTCGAAAGCGGATTCGTCTTGCCCGCATGCTGCTCCAGTACGCGCAGAATGCACAGCGATAACGCTTTTTTGCCTTTTGTTTCTGCCATGATGATTTACCCTCAATCCTCGTAATAATCGCCGCGTCGATAATCGTACAGCACGCCTTCGTATTTTCTCGGCTCCTCTAAAACCTTCCCGCAGCCGATCGCGACGCACGCGACCGGATCCTCCGCGACATAGCACGGCACGCCGATCTGTTCCGCAATGTACTGATCCAGTCCGAACAGCTGCGCGCCGCCGCCGGTCAGACAGATTCCTCTTGAAGCGATGTCGCCCGAAAGCTCCGGCGGCGTCTGCTCGAGCACATCCTTCAGCGCCTCCGCGATCGACAGCAGCGGCTCCGCAAGCGCGTAGGTAAGCTCGTTAGAACCAAGCTCCATCGAAATCGGAAGCCCGCCGCCGAGCGATCTTCCGCGCACCTCCATCTTTAATTCTTCCTTGCGCGGGAACGCGGACGCATACGCGATCTTGAGCTCCTCCGCCGCGCCCGTACCGATCACGACGCCGTGCTGCCGCTTTAAGTACCGTACGATCGCCGCGTCGAATTTGTCGCCGCCGACGCGCAGTGAATCGTGCCGTACCGCCTTTCCCATCGAGGTCACAACCATGTCGCACGTACCCGCGCCGATATCCAGCACAATGTTCGCCTTCGGCTCGGTGATGTCAAGCCCCGCGCCGATCGCCGCCGCGACAGGCTCCTCCAGAAGGAACGTATAGCGCGCGCCGGCGCCTTCGGTCGTTTCGATGACCGCGCGCTTTTCCACTTCAGTCGCCATCGAGGGGACCGCAACGACCGCGCGCGGCTTGAAAAAGATGCGGCTGCCGACGATGCGGTTGAAGAACAGCGTCAGCATGCGTTCCGTCGCGTCGAAGTTGGCAACCACGCCGTCCTGCATCGGTCGGATGATCATCAGATTGTCCGGCGCTCTCCCAACGAGCTCCTTCGCCTCCTGACCGATCGCCGCAAGCTTTCCCGTGCCGCGTTCGACCGCGGCGATGTTCGGCTCACGCAGTACGATGCCTTTGCCCCGCACATACGCGAGCACGTTGCTTGTGCCGAGATCCAATCCGATATCCGATGAATGAAACAGTCCCATAATGATCCTTCCGCCGACAGTACGGCTCCTTATACTTGTACCATAATTGTACCATGCTGATTTCCAAAACGAATGACGAAAGTGTAAACGAATATCTTGCGAAATGTGAATTTTCACGGTATACTGGGATCTATGGAAGAATTTTTTGCAATCAGACAGGCGGAATTTCAAATAAGTGCGGGATTGGACAGCGCATACCCCGCGCCGCTTCCGTGCGAGATCGCGATCGTCGGAAAATCGAACGTCGGAAAATCAAGCCTCATCAACCGTCTTACGAACAACCATAAGCTTGCGAAGACCTCGGCAAGTCCGGGCAAAACGCGCCTTGTCAATTTCTTCCTGCTGAATAAGGCGTTCTATCTCGTCGATCTGCCGGGCTACGGTTTTGCGAAGGCGTCGAAAACAGAGCAGAAAAGTTGGGGCGAGCTTCTCGAACGGTACCTGCAAAGCGGACGGGTCAAGCACCTTCTGATGCTCGTCGACGTCCGTCATGCGCCGACGGAAGACGATATGCAGATGTTCCGGTATCTCATCTATTACAATATTCCGTATACGCTTGTCGCAACGAAGGCGGATAAGATCGCAAAATCAAAGCGCAGAACGGAAGCGAACAAGCGCGCAAAAGAGCTCGGCGCGCCGCCGTTTGCGATTCCGTTCTCTTCGGAAACGGGAGAAGGCAAAGCGGAGCTTCTGGAACGGATCGGTCAGATTTTCCGCGACTGTGAAGCGATCGGAAAAGAATCTCAAAAAGAATAAAAAAAAGGCTTGACAGAAGCGGCTTCTCTTTGCATACTATGCTTTGAAATCTACAAGCGAGGTATTATATTAGGTATGCTCAGAAAATGCCCGATTTGTGAACTGAATTATATTCGCGGAACCGAAACCATGTGTCCCACCTGCGCGGCGGAACGGACGAAACGGTACGCGCCGAAAACAGATGACGAGATCATTATGTGCACCGAATGCGGCGAAAACCCTGCGTTGCCCGGTTATGATCTTTGCGAAGACTGTCTGAAGGAACAGAAGCGGCAGGCAAATCTTGAGATCCTTGCGGATAAGGTCCGCGCCGACGAAGCGGACGATCCGCTCGAAGAGGATATCACCGAACCTGCCGACGAAGACTGACAAAAAGCGTCGTTTTCGACACAAACTGCCGTGTAAAAAGGAAGAGATTCTTCCTTTTATTTCTTTGAAGGAGAGGCGTCTATGCCCCACGTTTATGCCATCGGTGATCTGCACCTGAGTCTGTCCGTTCCGAACAAGGCGATGGACGTATTCGGCGCGCATTGGAAGGATCACGCGGATCGCATCCGGGAGGCGTGGCAGGATACGGTTTCGGAAGACGACCTCGTTCTCATCCCAGGCGATATCAGCTGGGCGATGTATCTTTCCGACGCAATTGCCGATCTTGCCTTTATCGGCGCTCTCAAGGGCTCCAAACTGCTTCTAAGGGGCAATCACGATTATTGGTGGCAAAGTGTCACAAAGGTTCGTACAGCGCTTCCTGCGCGCATGTATGCGCTCCAGAACGACGTCTTCCGCTTCGGCGATCTGTTTGTCTGCGGAACGCGCGGCTGGACGATCCCGGAATCCTCGCATTTTAAGGAGAGCGCGGACCGGAAGCTGTATGAGCGCGAGCTTCTGCGTCTCGATCTCTCTTTGAAAGCGCTTCCGAAAGACGTGCGTGCAATCGGTATGCTGCATTATCCGCCGTTCTCGGAAACAGGCGAGCCGAGTGGATTTGCCGAAAAATTTACCGCCGCCGGCGTAACGGACGTCGTATACGGACATCTGCACGGCGCTTCGCACCGATATCTGTTCAACGGTGAGAAGGACGGCGTACAGTATCACGCAGTCCCTGCGGATTATCTGAATTTCATTCCGAAACAAATCATTTGAAAGAAAAAAATCACCGGATCGACCGGTGATTTTTTAATGAATACTTTCTTACGGCATATAGGTGATGTAGATGTAGTTCAGTTCGCCTTTGACAAATTCAAAGGAATAGGAGCTGCTCGAGAAGTATTTCGTAGACGGTTTTTTATATTCGAACGTGTCGGTATAGAATCCGCCGTCGCCGTCATAATGTCTGTAATTGTCCGCTTCCGGTTCGCCGGCGTTTGCTTTCAGCTCGTCCATCGTCATGGTAAGCGGGAAATCAAACTTCAGAATGTCCTGCTTCTCGCCTGGATGGTTCGGCAGATAGATCTCATTGATGTAGCACTCGTTGATCGGCTTTCCTTCGTCCGTATCGTTCAGCACATAAACCTGCGCGCTCCAATACGAACCGAGATCAATGCGAAAACCGGACGACTGGTAATTCTTTTTCAGATTGTTGTGTACATCCTCAAGATCATCCGCACGGAACGGAACAACGCCGGAATCGATCATATCCTGCAAGGTGGATTCACCGAGCACGAACTCGACGCCGTTGATCCAGAAGTGCATCTTTTCAAAGTTGACATATGATACGTCTTCGCCTGCCGGTTCCTCGGTGGGTTCCGGGGTAGGTTCTTCCGTCGGTTCCGGAGTGGGTTCTTCCGTCGGTTCCGGAGTCGGCTCCTCAGTCGGCGCTTCCGTCGGTTCCTCGGTGGGCGCTTCCGTCGGTTCCTCGGTGGGCGCTTCCGTCTCTTTTGCGGGTTCTTCCGCAACCGGTGCAGGCGTGTCGGCGGTTTCCTGCGGTTTATTTGCAGCGCAGGCGAGCATCATGACAGCCATAAAAAAAGCGATCAGTGTAATACCGATTTTTTTCATTTTTTCTCCTCCTTTTTTTACAGGCTTCATCATAGCACTCTTTTTTATCGGAATCAATCATTATAATAATATAATTTTCTGGGTTATTTTCTATAGGTTCATAAAGATTTTTCATATAAATAAGGCTGTTAAGACAGATCGCTTAACAGCCTTTTTTCGTTCGATTCTCAATACACCCGCATCGGGACGATCAGATAGAGGTACGCGTCGCCCTGCACCGGACGGATCACGCACGGGCTGATCGGGCTGTTGAACTCGACGTAGACCGTTTCATCGGAAATATTTTTGAGCACATTCAGGATGTACTTCGGGTTGAACGCGATGTCGATCGGATCGCCGACAATGCTGACCTCCATCGTATCCTCGCCGCGGCCGACGAAGCTCTCCGCGCTCATGGTGAGAGAATCTCCTTCAAAGTGCAGCATGACGCTGTTGTTGCCCTCGCGCGCAATGAGCTGCGCACGATCGGTCATGGTGTAGAAATCCGCCGTGTTTACGAGCACACGCGTCTTGCATTCTTTCGGAATGATGCGCTTATAATCAATATAGTTGCCGTCCAGAAGACGCGCGGTCAGACGCGTGTCGTTGACCTGCACCGTGAGATGCGTTTTGGTGATCGAAAGCGTAACGTCCTTTTCGGTCTCTTCCGCCATCTTCGCGATCTCGGTGAGCACCTTGCCCTGCACGATCGTGCGCGCTTCAACACCGCCGTTTTCGGTATGCAGGTTCGTCATGGCAAACTGGAAGGAGTCCGTCGCAACGAACGTCAGAAGATTTTCGCTCGCTTCGATCAAAGCGCCGGTGAGCACCGGACGGGAATCGTCCAGCGAAACGGCAAACACCGTGTGGTCGATCATGCTTTTGAGCTGCTCCGCGCTGACCTTGATGTCCACAACGTCGCCCTTTGCGCGCATGATCGGAAACTCGTCGAATTCCACGCACTGCAGTCTTTGGCGAACTCTGCCGCTCTTGATCTTCAGAATCATGCCTTCCTGTTCCGCGTAAAGCGGTTCGTTCGGCAGTTTTCTTAAGATTTCAGCCAAAAACTTGCCCTTCAGAACACACTTTCCCTCTTCCTCGACGGTTGCGGGAAGCACGCATTCCTTCTGAAACATCAGATCGGAGCAGGTCAGTCTCAATCCTTCGCCCGTTGCTTCGATCAGTACACCCTCAAGCGCCGGCATTGCCGAACGCACAGGCAGCGCCTTGATGACGGAGAGAACGCCCGAGGCGAGATCTTCGGTTTGCATGGTAAACTTCATATCGGTTCCTTTCCGGCGGTTATCCACCATTTCTTCTTTCTGTTTCTGTTCGTTTCTTTTCTTTTTACAGAAGTCGTATCAGTAGGCGATGTGGAAAAAACGGATAACCCATCTTTTCCCTTTTATTACGGTCTTTCGGACGTGGACGGGACTGCGGTTTTCGCGTGGACAAACCGATCCGTTTTCCACGTTTTCCACGTTGTCCTCATCATCCAAAATCCTTCCACTTGACCGATCCACGATCGGTGGATAACTATCCTTCCCGGATGCGCGTCTGAATGCTTTCAAGCGTATCACGGAATCCGCGGTCATCCTCGATCATCTTATCAATCTTTTTGCAGGCGGAGAGCGCGGTCGTATGATCGTCGCGTTCAAACAGCGTTGCGATCTGTTTATAAGGAAGGCTTAAAAGCGTATGGCAGAAATACATCGCGATCTGCCGCGGAAGCACGACCTCCTTGTCGCGCCGCTGCGACATCAGACTTTCGATCGAAACGGAATAGTATTCCGCAACCGTTTCCTTGATGCGGTCCGGCGTTATGACGATTTCCATCTTTTGCGGCAGCATGTCCTTCATCGCTTCCTTTGCAAGCGGCAGCGTGATCGGCAGGCGCTTCAGGCGTGCATACGCAATGACTCGGTTCAAACTGCCTTCGAGCTTTCGAATGTTGTCGACAATGTTTTCCGCGATGAAATTGATGATCTCATCGGAGATCTCCACATGTTCGTTCAGCGCGCGGTTCCTTAAAATCGCGGTTCTCGTTTCCAGGTCCGGCGCCTGAATATCCGCGACAAGCCCCCATTCAAAGCGCGAGGAAAGACGTTCCTCAAGCGCCTTGATCTCCTTCGGAGGACGGTCGGAGCTGATAACGATCTGCTTACCCGCGTTGTGCAGCGTGTTGAAAGTGTTGAAAAACTCCTCCTGCACCGCCTGTTTGCCCGCGATAAACTGGATATCGTCGATCATCAGAAGATCCACGTTGCGGTAGCGCTGCCGGAATTCGACGTTTTTACCGGCACGGACCGCCTCGATCATGTCGTTTGTGAACATTTCGCTCGTCACATATACGATGCGGGCGGACGGATTCGATTCCTTGACCGCATGACCGATCGCGTGCATCAGATGCGTTTTGCCGAGGCCCACGCCGCCGTACAGGAACAGCGGATTATACGCTCTTCCGGGCGCTTCCACAACGGCGATCGACGCCGCATGCGCGAAGTTGTTGGACTTGCCGACGACGAACGTATCAAAGGTATACTTCGGATTCAGCGTCAGCGAGTTTACGGAGACCTCCTCCGATGCGGAACGGATAAAATCCCTGCGCTGCGACGGCAGGATCAGAAGCACGTCCAGAATGTCCGGCTCTGCCTTCTGCACGGCATTCCGAACGTGATCGAAATAGTATTCCGTGACCGTGTTCTTCACGACGTCGTCCGCCGCTTCCAGCACAAGGATGCCGTTCTGCACGATGACCGGATCGAGCGCGTCGATCCAGCGGTGAAATGTCACCGTTGTCAGTTGCGAACGAATGATCTCCCGCGCGTCGTACCAGATTTTTTTGAGATCTTCCATGGTGTTTCCCCAATCTTTTGCGCAAATAATCCCAAAGCGCCGTAAAGGACGCTCTTTTACCGCTATTATCATAACAGAATTTTTCGGTCTTGAAAAGCCCCATTTACCTTGCAAAATAAAAAAGGACGGCGCAATTTCCGTCCTTTAAGGCCCATTTTTTTCGTTACGGCAGCGTTACCGATTCCGCGGATGACTTCAGCGCCGTTTTTCCTATTTCCGTGACAAACAGAAGTTCGGGATATGCAATCGCGTCGCCGTCCGTTATGATCCGCGTCGTGTCCCCGTTCGGTTCCGTCTGAAACGCAGTGATCGCGTCGACGGAAACGATCAGACCGATCTCTTTGTCCGCCGCATAGTCCGACGGAACGATCGGGAACGCGTATTCCCATCTGCCGGTCTGACCGTCGCTTCCGTATGAGATCACGCGTCCCGAAACGGTTTCTCCGCCGATCAGAATGTCCAGATCCAGTGTATGCACGAGCGGATCCAGAAACGCCGTGCGCTCCTCCTGCGTCCAGTCTTCCGGCAGCGCTTCGGTTTCCGCCGTCACATAAATCCCGTCCGGCATGCAGCGGAACGTCAGCTGCATAGCGGTTCCGTCAAACGACACGGTACGGTTCCGAAGCAGTTTTCCGCCCTGTTCATAGGAAACAAATGTCAGCGGCGCAGTGCCCGAAAGGGTCGTTTCAAGCGTTCGCTTCTCATAATGGTTGCCGGGTGTGCTGTCGAACGAGACCGTATGAACGATCCTGCCGACGTTGCCGGGCGCAGCCATATCGTCGATGCTGCAGTCGTAGACGTAATAGAGCAGCGTCATTTCATACTTTCCGTCCGGAAGCGGCGCCGTAAGATCATAGACCGTCGAATACCAAAGTCCTCTGCGGTCCGGTTCATCGACAACCTGCGTCGCGCCGCCGGAAGACGTGCTCCACGGGAGCGTCATTTCCGCACCGTCATGAATGAGGATCTGCCAGAAGGTACTGATTTCCAGTTCGTCATCCTTTCCGTTCAGAAAGCGAGACGTATCCGGACAGGCAAGGAAGCAGTTCACGTACAGCGATTCGCCGTTGTAATACACCTCCGTGTCCGTGACTTCGATCTCACGAAGAAACGCGAAGTCCTCCGCGCGGTACGCCGGAAAGCCGTACTTTTCGCGATAGGTGGGCGAGCCGTCCAGCATTGCGTTGTATTCCTCGTCGTACTGCGTCAGGATCGCGTATTCGCCGAGCAGCTCCACGCGTGAACCGAGGTTTTTCGCGTCGGTTTCGGTCACGGCGGCGTCGATCTCCTGTACGGGATCGCGGTCCTTCGGCGCGGACGCAAAATATTCTTCCGTCACGTGATTCGGATGCGAAATGCGGTACAGTCCGTCCGCAACGCCCGGCACGGTGAAGCCGAGCGCGAGATAGATCACCGCGCATGCCGCCGCCGCGATCGCGGCAGGCCGCAGGAATGCAGCAAAGGAACGCTTTTTCGGCAGCTTCTTTTCAAGCTTTGCCCGAATGTGAGCCATTGATTCCGGTTTCATAACAATATCCGGGTCGATCGTTTCCGAAAGCTGTTCTTTCTGCGTATCGTTCATCGTTTCAAACGTCTGTTCCAGCTTGTTGTTCATGATTCTTCTCCTTTCCATGCTTCTCTGATCTTTTTAAGTGCGCGTTTCGTTCGCTGCACAACGGTGTTCGGTTTCATATCGAGCCGTTCGCCGATCTCGGCGCTCGTCATGCCGAGCCAGTATTTTGAGAGCAGGATCGTCGCGTCCGGCTCACCGAGCGCGCGGATCCTTAAAATGAGCTCGTCGTGCGAGAGCAGCGCGATCGCTTCCTCCTCGGCGGAACGTTCCGACGCGGTTTCATCCCAAAGCACGTCCTCCGACGGGACCGGCGTGCGCGCGCTTTTTCGCAAAAGGTCCAGCGCCTTGTGCTCCGCAGTCCGGATCAGGTAGGATTTGAACGCCGCGTCGGAAAAATCCAGCCGCCGCCGGTGCCGGTAGAGATAATAGAAAACGTCCGAAACGCATTCCTCGACGTCGTCGTCGGGAAATCCCTTCAGCACCCGCCGCACGGTCACGTACGCAAGTCCGCCGTATCGATCCAGCAGCGTCCGGATCCCGGCGTTCGGGTCGGTTTTCATCAGCGTTGAAAGATCGGTCAAAACGAAACCTCCTTTCGTTTTTGAACATGTTCTGTAAAGAAAGCGATTCGGGAGAAGAAAAAGTGACGCTTTTTGCAAAAACTGTCCGGTTTTTACACATGATAACAGAAAAAGGCTTTCTTTTTGCAACAGAAATATGTACGAAAAGAAAAGTTTTCCGCCGTATCCTTGCATCGGCAGGGGCATGGCGGTATAATCGAAACGATAAAAGAGGTGTATCATGAAACAGAAATGCAAGCCGATCGTCAATTCCGATTTGATCGGCGACTACATCACCATAGAGCTTCCGGGCTTTCCCGGCGCGCATCAGACGCCGGAGGAGTGCCGCGTCCATTACCTTTCGATGGGCAGCGGTGAACCGCTGCTGCTCGTGCATTCGGTGGGGCAGTCGATCTACACCTGGCGCGAGCTGATGCCGAAGCTTGCCGAAAATTACTGCGTGATCGCGATCGACCTTCCCGGGTTCGGCTTTTCGGACCGTCCGCTGTCGCTGAACTATTCGATGGACGAGACGGCAAACGTGCTTGTGAAGTGTCTCGACGCGCTCGGAATCAAGCGGACGCACGCGCTCGGCGTGACGATGGGCGCGCTTTATACCATGTATGCCGCGGTGCGGTACCCGGATCGGTTTATGAAGGTCATCGCGCTGACGCCGGGCGGGATCACGGACAACATGCCGAAAAAGATCCGGCGGCTCGAAGGACCGTTCGGCGCGTTCTGGCGCGAGATGTACAGCAAAAAGGATTTCGAAAAATACCTGCCGCTGTTTTATTACGACGGCACGGTCTGCACCGAAACGGTCGTCGATCAGTATTATAAGACCTGCGACGATCACGCGTCGCGGCAGGCGATCATGTACGCGATCCGCAATTTCGACGAGGAATACGCGCTTGACGCGATCAAAAAGACCGCCCGCGAGTTTTTCATCATCTGGGGCGACGAGGACCGGCTGCAGCCGATGGACCGGCTGTTTGAGCTTCGTGACATGCTGCCGGACAGCGTGTTCCACAGCATCCGCAATACGGGACACTGGATGCATGAGGAAAAGGCGGCGCAGATCGCGGAGGCGGCGGACCGCTACATCCGCTATAAAGGAGAAGCGAAATGATCGACACGTTTGCGCTCGGCGACACGGTGCGCATGAAAAAGCCGCACGCCTGCGGAAACGACCTTTGGACGGTGACACGCACCGGCGCGGACGTCAAGATCCGCTGTCTCGGCTGCGGACGCGTTGTGATGCTCGACCGGCTGGCATTTATGAAAGCGGCGAAAAAAATTGTGGAGAAAGAGACGGAATAGATGGAGGGGAAACCGTTAAAAAAACAGCGCGTCACAATGACGCCGCTCGGAAAACTGAGACACGCGGCGGAAAAGCGGAATGAGTCGCTCGAGGGCGGCATGCTTTGGCGCGCGCTTGATTTTCTGCTGTATCTTGTAATGATCGTGCTGATCATGTTTTCGATCCGTACGGTCCTCTTTGATCCGGTGCGCGTGGACGGACGGTCCATGCTCGATACGCTCGTCGACGGGGAGGTCATGATCGTCGACCGCACCGCATACGCGTTCAAAACGCCGGCGCGGGGGGACATTGTGCTGTGCTATTATCCGGACGAATATTATGAATCGCAGGAGATCGCGTATGCGACGCGCGTCAAGCGCGTGGTCGCCGTCGGCGGTGATACGATCGAAACGATCGACGGCGAGGTCTACGTGAACGGCGAAAAGATCAGCGAGCCGTACCTTACGCCGGACCGTATCGGCGGTCAGTACATTCGCCCGCAGAAGATTCCGGAAGGATGCGTTTTCGTACTCGGCGACAATCGCGCGGTCAGCCGCGATTCCCGCTATGAAACCGTCGGACCGATCCCGCTTTACAGGGTTGTCGGCAAGGTGCGGCTGGTCCTTTTTCCCTTTGAAAACGCGCATCTGATCTGACTATGAACACACGCGTCGAACGCTATAAAAAGGAACATCGCGCGCAGAACGTCCTAAGCTGGATCTTTGCGGGGATCCTCGGACTTTCGGTCGTACTGTTTGTGCTGTTCGTATGGTTTTCGCCCGTGTACATCGCCGATCCTTCCATGCAGCCGACGCTGAAGGAAGGCGATACGATCTTCTATGACCGGCTCTACAAGCATTTTTACGAGCTTTCGCGCGGGGACATGATCGTGTACCGCGATCCGGACACGGACGCGCTTCTCATCAAGCGTGTAGTCGCGCTCGGCGGGGAGACGGTCGAGGCAAAGGACGGTATCCTGATCATCGACGGCAAGTACGGACTGGACGAGCACAGATATCAGGCGGAAGCGCCGATCGACTTTCCGAAAACGACGGTTCCGGAGGGCGAAGTGTTCGTGCTGAGCGACGACCGGAACTACGGAGAGGACAGCCGCAAGGAAACGATCGGCTGTCTCGGACCCGAGGATATCCTCGGGGTCGTGCGCGTGCGGCTGCGCGATTTCACGGTTTTCACACGGGACTCTTGACGAAACGCGCAGTTTCTGCTATATTGTACCCGACGCAGGGGCGCCGAAACGACCTTCGGCTGAGAAGCACCCTTGGAACCTGTTGGGTCATGCCATCGTAGGAAGCGTA